>CAXUNV010000167.1:0-9288 GCA_964252355.1 uncultured Chthoniobacterales bacterium
GCGCGGGTGAGATTCCCTATCAGCAGAACGCGGTTCAAGTTGGCCATGGCGGGAAGAGGGAGGGGTGGTGGTGGGACTCGAGGGCGGGTGACCTACTCCGCGGCGGTGGTGGCGGCCGGTTTCGGCGGTAGCTTCTGATAATGCTGCAGGAAGACGACGGGATCGAGCTTAAACTTGCTCTGCAGCTTCCCGATCAAATCGGCGTCGGCGGCGAAGACGAAGTTGACGTAGTACGCCGAATCGACGTTGCGCGGCGCGTAACTTAACGCGCGCTTGTCCAGCCGTTGCACTTGCTCGACCCGAGCCCCCTCTTTGTTGATTTCGCCTTCGAGGCGTTCGACCAGATCTTTGACGCTGTCTTCGTGGCCCCGCGTGTCGAGTGCCATCAAGCATTCATAACGGTTTTTCATGGTGTGTTTTCTTCTTCTGCTCGTTTGTAAAGGTTCATGGTGGCGGTGCGTCCCTGGGTGCGGGCGTGTTCGACTGCGTCAGCGGCGCGGTCGACCGCGCGTGCGACGACCGGTTCCTCGGCTTTGCTGAACCGCCCGAGAACGTGGTCAAGGAGTTCGCCCGGATCGGCCGCACCGACCCCGAAACGCAGCCGGCCAAACTCCTCTCCCAGGTGGGCAATGATCGAGCGCAGGCCGTTGTGCCCGCCGTCGCTGCCACGGGGTCGCAGCCGCAACCGGCCCAACGGCAGGGCGACGTCGTCGACCACCACCAGCATCTCTGCCGAGGGAATCTTGTAGAATTTGCCGACGGCCCGCAGCGCTTCGCCGCTTCGGTTCATGTACGTCATCGGCTTGACCAGCAGCACGTCTTCCCATCGGCTCCAATGGCAAGCCCAGGACGCGGCGGCAGCGAACAGCAAGCCGTGACGCTTGGCCAAGGCGTCGATCACCATGAAGCCCGCGTTGTGCCGCGTGCGTTCGTACTCCCGCCCCGGGTTGCCCAGGCCGGCGACCAACCGGAGGCCGGCCATGGCGCGTCAGGAGGCGGCGCCTTCGGTTTCGTCCTCCCGCTTGGCGGTGATGACCTCCGGGGCCGCGGTCGCTTCGGCCGCTGCGTCCTGCTCCTCCGCTTCTACCCGCGGTTCCACGACCGCGAAGACGGTGAGTTCAGCGTCCGTCACGGTGACTACCCCAGCCGGCAGCGGCAGGTCGCGCACGTGCAGCGAGTCGCCGATGTTCATGTTCGAGACGTCCACGTTGATGACGGTCGGCAGATCGCGCGGCAGGGATTCCACTTCCAGGCTGCGCAAGGTGTGCTCCAGCAAACCGCCGGAGGTCTTCACCCCGGCGGGTTCGCCCACGGCTTCGATCGGAACTTCGGCCGTGACCTTTTCGGTGGCGGAAACGGCGTGGAGATCGACGTGAACCAGTTCGCGCTTCAACGGGTGGTGTTGAACTTCCTGGATCATCGCCAGAGCCGGGGCCGCAGCCTCGCCTTGGAAGGCGATTTCGACCAGGATGTTTTCACTGGCGGCGTGGGCGAGGACGGTTTGCAGTTCGCGCCCGTTTACCTGCAGGTGCACGGGCGCCTGTTTGGCCCCGTAGAGCACGCCCGGCACGAACCCGGCCGCCTTCACCTTTTTCACCGCATTGCGGCCAATCTCGGCCCGCTTTTGCACCGTCAATCTTACTTGTTGCGCCATGGCTGTTTACTCACTCACTGCTGGTAGCGTTGATTTCAAAAAGGGAACTCACCGACTCGTTGCCGTAGACCCGCTGGATGCCTTCGCCCAGGAGCTCGGCGATGGAAAGCACGGTGATGCGGTGGTCGTCGGACACGCGCACGGGCGTGCTGTCGGTGGTGATCAGCTCGAGGATCTCCGAATGCTTCAACCGGTCGTGGGCGATCTCCGTCAAGACGGCGTGGGTGACGCCGGCGTAAATGTCGCGTGCGCCCTGTTTCTTGAGCAGGCCGGCCGCGCTCGTGAGGGTGCCGGCAGTCTCGGTGAGGTCGTCCACCATGACGACGTTCTTACCGTCGACGTCGCCGATGATCTGCAACGCCTCGGTCTCGGTCGGGCTTTTGCGGCGTTTGCCGACGATCGCCAAGGTCGCCCCCAGCGCTTCGGCGTAGGCCGAGGCGAGCTTGAGGCCGCCGACGTCCGGCGAGACGATCGCCAAGTTCGCCAAGTTCTTCTGGCGGATGTACCGGATCATCACCGGCGCGGCGTAAAGGTGGTCGACGGGGATGTCGAAGAAGCCCTGGATCTGTTGGGCGTGCAGGTCGAGCGTGAGGATGCGGTTGGCGCCCGCGGCGTGCAGCAGGTTCGCCACCAGTTTGGCGGTGATCGGCACCCGGGGTTGGTCTTTGCGATCTTGGCGGGCGTACCCGAAGTACGGGATGACCGCCGTGATCCGGTAGGCGCTGGCCCGGCGCGCGGCGTCGATCATGATCAGCAGCTCCATCAGGTTCTGGTTGGTCGGCGGACACGTCGGTTGGACGATGAAGATGTCGCGACCCCGGATGTTCTCCTTGATCTTGACCCGCGTTTCCCCGTCGGGGAAGGAGCTGACGACCGCGTCCCCCAAGGGGACGCCAACGGCATGGCAAATCTTTCGGGCCAACTCGGGGTGAGCCGAGCCCGTGAAGATTTTCATCTCTCGGTTGAAGGGGGTCATAGCCCGGGAAAAAGGAACCTGGAGGATAATGCGGAATGCGACCTTTGCAAGGCAAGCCGGCAGAGTTCCGAGTTCCAGGTTCGGCGTTCCGGGTTCCGGGTTCCGGGTTCCGGGCGAAGCGGGAACCCGCGGGCGACCCGGTGGGGCGAAAACCCGGCCGGCAAAGGGGGCTGGCCTTGGAAACCGACGTCTGCCGGGCGAAGGGTGCCGGCGCGAATGACCCCCAGGGTCCGCTGCACCCCTGGCCTCCACTCGACGGCACCTCGTGCGGCGCCCGAACGGGGGGTGGGGCCTGCCTCCAAGATTGGGCTGCCGGCTCAAACCGCCCCGGGCCGTTTGGCAGCGCATGGCCGCTTGGCTGGGCGGGCCGGGTTTTCGCCCCACCGGGTCGCCCGCGAGATCCCACCCGTCCTCGCGACGCGGAACGCCGAACCTGGAACGCTTCCCGCCTTATGCCAAAATTTCCGCCAATTTTTCTCGGAAAGTCGTGTCGTCGCGGACGGCAAAGCCGCCGTCCGCCTTCAACCGCACCTCTTGGCCGTCCTGACGCCAAATGCGGAGGAACAGCGGCTGCGCGCCCGGATGCTCCTGCACCAGTTGGCGAAGCGCTACCAATCGTTCGCCGTTCGCCTTTTCGTACGGGATGTCGATGGTCAGCGCGAGGATCTTCTGGCCGCGGGTGATCGGCCCGACGTCCTGCGCCACCAAACGGGGGCTCTCCTCGCGTTTGTCGAGCTTGGCTGAAACGGCGACGATCTTGCCCTTTTCGATGTGTCGCGCAGCCTTGGCGTAGACCTCGCCCCAGACCATGACCTCCACCTGCCCGGTGAAGTCCTCCAGGCAAATGATGGCGAACGGTTTGCCTTCCTTCTTGGTAAACTTCTTCTCGGCCGCCGCGATCGTGCCGGCGACTTGGACGGTGCTTTTGTCTTCGAGCGAAGCGAGGTTGCTGATCGCGGCGTACTTGCCGCCGGTGACCAAGTCGCGGTACGCGTCGAGCGGGTGACCAGTCACGTAAAAGCCGAGCAGCTCCTTTTCGTGCGCCAATTTTTCCGGCAGGGTCCAGGGATTGTAGCTCACCGACTCCCGCGCCGTGCTCGGCGGCGGCGCGAGCTCTAGGTCACCGAACAACGAGACTTGACCGCTGGCGCGGTCCCGCTGGCGGGAGGCGCCGGACGCCAGCGCGCCGTCGATGCGCGCGAAGAGTTCCGCCCGGTCCTGGCCCAAGAAGTCGAACGCACCCGCGCGGATCAGGTTTTCCAAGTTCTTCCGGTTGACCGTGCGCGAGTCGAGCCGCGCGCAATAATCCTCCAAAGAACGGAACTCGCCGCCTTTGGCGCGCTCGCGGATCACGGCCTCCATGGCTGCTTCGCCGACGTTTTTGATCGCGGCCAAACCGTACCGGATCCCCCGCTGTTCCGCGGTCGATTCAGGCACGAACTTCAGGTGGCTGCGGTTGACGTCCGGCGGTAGGATGCGGAGTCCAAGGCGTTGGCATTCCGCGACGAAGATCGCGATTTTTTCGGTGTTGTTGACTTCGTTGCTGAGCAGCCCGGCCATGAACTCCACCGGGTAATTGGCCTTCAAGTAAGCCGTTTGGTAACTGATCAGACCGTAGGCCGCGCTGTGGCTTTTGTTGAAGCCGTAACCGGCGAATTTTTCCAGCAGGTCGAAGATGGCGTTGGCCTTCTTCTCGTCGATGCCGTTCACGCGACGGCACCCCTCGATGAAGTTCACGCGCTCCTTGGCCATCTTCTCCTTGTCCTTCTTGCCCATGGCGCGACGGAGCAGGTCGGCTTGGCCGAGGGAATAACCAGCCAGCACGTTGGCGGCGCGCTGCACTTGCTCCTGATAGATCATGATCCCGTAGGTGTCGGCGCAGACGTCGCGTAGCAGCGGGTGCTCGTACTTGATCTTGGTGAGGCCGCGCTTGCGCTTGATGTAGTCGGGAATCAGCTCCATCGGCCCGGGCCGGTAAAGGGCGATGAGCGCGATGATGTCATCGATGCTGTTGACGTCGAACTGCTTGCACAAGTTCACCATCCCGCCCGATTCCAACTGGAACACGCCGATCGTCTCGCCGCGGTTCAGGATCTCAAACGTCGCCGGATCCTCCAGCGGGATGTGGTCCAAAGAAAAGTCGGGGTTGCGCGCCCGGATCAGGTTCACCGCGTCTTGGATAACCGTGAGGGTTTTGAGCCCCAGGAAATCCATTTTGAGCATGCCGAGGTCGGTCAACGGCCCCATCGCGTATTGGGTGACCACCTCGTCGTCGTTCCCGCGGCAAAGCGGCACGTACTCGTCCAACGGCCGATCGCCGATCACGACGCCGGCGGCGTGGATGCCGGTATTGCGCGTCAAGCCTTCCAGCACGGTCGCGTAACTCCACAGCTGTTCGGTCGCGGGCTCGCCCGTGGCGGCCTGCCGAAGCTCCGGATTCTTCTCATAAGCGCCCTTGAGCGTGATCCCCAATTCAGTCGGGATCATCTTGGCGATGCGGTCAGCGTCGCCGTAGCTCATCCCCACGACCCGGCCCACGTCGCGCACCACGCTCTTCGCGCCGAGCGTGCCGAAGGTCACGATCTGCGAGACGGCGCGGGTGCCGTACTTGTGGCGCACGTACTCAATGACCTCGCCCCGGCGGATCTGACAAAAATCGACGTCGATGTCGGGCGGGCTGACCCGTTCCGGGTTCAGGAAACGTTCAAAGATGAGGCCGAAACGCAACGGATCCAAGTCGGTGATTTCGAGCACGTACGCCACCAGGGAACCGGCGGCCGAACCGCGCCCCGGACCCACCGGGATGCCGTTCTGCTTGGCGAAATGGATGAAATCCCAAACGATCAAAAAGTAACTGGTGAAGCCGGTCTTCTCGAGGACGGAGAGTTCGTACTCCAAACGGCCACGGAGGTCGCCGTCGGTTTCGGCCCTTTCGCCGTACCGTTTCTGGAGCCCGGCAAAACAGAGTTCCCGCAGGTAACTCTCCCGGGTCTTACCCACCGGCGGCGGGTAGGCCGGGTATTTGGAGACGCCGAAGTCGAGCTTGAGGTTGCAGGCCTCGGCCACGCGCAGCGTGTTGTCCAGCGCGCCGGGAATCTCCCCGAAAAGCGCGGCCATTTCCTCCCGCGACTTGAGGTAAACCTCCGTGGAGTAATGCATCCGGCGCTCGTCGTGCACCATGGCGCCCGTGCCGATGCAGATCATCACATCGTGCGCTTCGTGGTGGCTGCGCTCGAGGAAGTGCACGTCGTTGGCGGCGACCAACGGCAGGTTCAATTTCTTGCCAAGGGTGACCAAGCCGCGGTTGCAGGTTCCCTGCGCCTCGATGCCGTGATCGTGGAGTTCCAAGTAAAAATTTTCCGGCCCGAAGATGTCTGCAAACTCGCCCGCGACGCTTTCGGCCTTCCGCTCGTCGCCGGCCAGGAGCGCGACGTTGATTTCGCCTTTGAGGCAGGCGCTCATGCCGATCAGGCCGGCGCTGTGCCGCGAAAGGATTTCTTTGTCGATGCGCGGTTTGTAGTGCTGGCCATCCAGGTGAGCCGCCGAGACCAGTTTGACCAGGTTGCGGTAACCCTCGGCATCCTTGGCCAGGAGGGTGAAATGGTAAGCGGCGTCGCGCGCGGACGTCGCACTTTTGTCCGTCATGGAGCCCGGCGCCATGTACACCTCACAACCGATGATCGGTTTGATCCCGGCCTTGGTGGCGGCTTGGTAAAATTCGACCGCACCAAACATGTTCCCGTGATCGGTGATGGCGACGGCCGGCATCCCGAGTGCGACTGCCTTCTTCATCAGATCCGGGATGCGGATGGCGCCGTCGAGCAACGAGAATTCCGTGTGGAGGTGCAGGTGGACGAAAGGATCGGGCATGGAGAGGAAGAAGGATACGCCGGGTTGCTGCGCCCGCCAACGTCCGTGGGGCGACCCCGGAGAGCATGCACCGGCCCGGTCCGCCGGGTAAAGCGTCCGATTGATTCCCGCCTCGATTTGGTCAGCGGGGCGAAGCCATTGGCGGTAGTCCCCGCCCGGCCTTCAGGGGAGCGCGGGCGTCCCGCCGGTCACGGGAGAGGCCGCCACCGTGGGCGTGCCGGGGCAAAGATGACGGCCGCCTTTCCCGGTTTACGGGCGGGACGCCCGCGCTCCCCTGAAGCCGGGCGGTGTCTCGCCAGACTCGCCTTACCCTACCAGCTGCTGACGGTGGTTACTCGCCTTGCCCTACCAAGGCCTTTTCCCGGCGCTTGCTTCGCTTGGAGCGGGCTGCCGCCGCGCGGCCCCGACCCGGGGGTGCCTCCGCCCGCACGTGGTGACCACCAGAGGTTTGCTGGATGTCCACCGGCAACGGTTCATGCGACCATTTGGCCCATTCTTGGCGCAGGCGCGGGATGCTGACGGTGAGGTACTCCCGCGCCCGGACGGAGCCCATCGGCACGGCGCAATGCAAGAGCACCTGCTCCACGTCCACGGTCTCCTGCACCGGGTTGCGGTGTAGGCGGTAGCCCGGCACCGTCTCCCCGTTTTCCAAGTGGTCGAAGATGGCTTTTTTGATCTGCCACTCTTCCTCCACAAGCTTTTCCAGCCGGCGGTACGCCGTGTAAAATTGACCCAACTTGACTGGATCGCGCTTGAGGCGCTCGATCTGGTAAACCAATTGGTCGAAAGGTTCGGCCGCAGACGGTCCGCCCGCCGCCAAGGCGCGGGAGGCATCGTCCAACCAGACCGGGCAAGAAGCGCGCGCCGCACACCAATCGCAGTATGGGTTGGCCAGCGGCACCTCGCGCTCCCGTTGGAGGAAGCGGTCGTGCAGTTCCGTGACGCGTTCGGCGGCTTCGGCGGCCTCGATCTCGTACTCGTTGGCCACCCGCATGTCCAAATAGAGCTCGAGCCAAGCGCAGCGCGCCTCGCCTTCGCGCGCCATGAGTGCGCCGCCGTAAGCGGCGAATTGGGCGGAGTAATCGCGTGGATCGCCGCTCTTGAAATCGATCCCCCAGAGCTCGTCGTCCGTGCGACCCCACGCGTCCACGACGCCGCGGGTCACGACTTCGCCATCCGGTCCGGTCAAGGTAACTTCCTCTTCCGTGCCGCTGACCGAAATGCCCCGGGCCGCCAATTCGTCCAACGCCCAACTGACGGCGTCGCGCGCATCTGGTTCGGGCACGTCCTGCAAGGTCAACCCACCGCTCAGAACCTTGTCCAACCAGTCGTGTAAATCCCGGCCGCGCTGCGCCCCGGCACCGTCGGCCGGCTTCGGCACGTAATGCAGGCACTGCTCCAGCTTGGGCAGGTTCGACGGTCGAAAACCGTCTTCGGTCAATTTGGTGCTGGGTGTTTTCGGCATGCCGACCCTTCCAGACGCAGAGCCGGGAGCGCGCGCTTACCCGGTTTCTTAGAGTCCCTCGTGACCTCACCCGGCGCCTTGGCCGGGCGAGGCTCCCCCCGGCGCATCACACCGCCACTTCGGCTTCCGCTTCGCGCTGCGCGTCGCCCGTGGCTTCGCCGTCCACGTACTCGAAGCTCTTGACGTAGAACTTGCCCGGCTTCGGCGACGGTTCCACGACGGCCTCAATCTCCTGGCCCGTGGCGTTCACCAATTCCTCGCCTTGGTTGCGGTCCGTGGTCTGCAGCTGTTGGCCGTTGATCTTGGCGAAGAAGTAGCGCTTGCCCTGGTAATCATTGGGCCACGCGCGCTCCACCACGCCCCGGATGGTCTGCGTGGCACGCGCGGCGCCCACCGGCGGCTCCTCCGGCGCCGGCGCCCCTTGCGGCCGCGGCAGCGGCTGACGGGGGCGCCTCGCTTCGGCTTGGTCCCGGAACAGGTCGGGGTTGTCCTCCGTATCCTGCGTGAAAATCTCGCTGGCACCCGTGGCGGTGAGCACCGCGTCCACCATCGCCCGCTTCTTGGCGATCTTCAGAACCGTGTTGTAGAAGTCGTACGGGGTGTACTTGGCCTTGATCGGCTGGCCATGCTCGGTGTGACGGTCTTCGGTCTGGATCCGGTAACGGTACTCCATCGTAGTGGCCGCACCGACCCCCTCGCCGACCACGCGCCCGCTCGGGATGTGGAACAGCTCGCACGTCAGCGTGAACAGGAAGTGGCCCTGCTCGCGCTCGACGACCAAAGACGGTTTCGGGTAGCGGGTCCCGAGTTGGAAGAGCGTGCAGATGAGCTCCGCGCCCGGCTTCCACAGCGACGGCTTTTTAGTGCCCGGGATGGTGCCATGGTGCTGGCCCTCGACCATGCAACGCTTCATCGCCTCCTTGATCAGGCCGACGCGTTCCACCAGCGTGTCGATGGCGATCGCCTGGATGGTCATGCCGCGGGGGTGCAGGGCCGGCACTTCCGCCTCCGGCGGGTTAACCACGGCGAGCTCCGCGGCGGGCGACGGACTCGGCGCAGCGGCGCTCTCGGTGAAAGTCTCGGTCTCAGCTTCGTGCCCCTTGTCAGGGTGTTCGGGCCCGGTCTTTTTGCTTTTCATGGTACGGTGGTGGTCGCTTGGTGCAGGAGTAAGGCCCCCGCCGCGCACGGGCGTGCGCCTGACCGCAACGGCGGGTCCGACCGGACCAGTAAAGCCCAGGAAAACCCTCGGTGACGACGCGTTCCCGCCGGCGCACCTCTGCGCGGCGGGAACGCATGGCTGACGTTGCCGGCCACATTCTCACG
>CAXUNV010000168.1:0-7094 GCA_964252355.1 uncultured Chthoniobacterales bacterium
GGCGACGGGAAGTAGGCGGTGCTTGCGGGCGACACGCTGCCCGCGGCCCTGGCGACGTCACGCGGTCGGAACACGCCGCTGAACAATGCCAAGTAAGCCAGGATACCCAGGGCTAAAAAAAACCCGAGGAACGCTACCATGAAGATCCCGCCGGCGGAAAGCGACACGCGCGGTTCGCCCTTCGGGCCGGGTGGTTTGGGCGGCGAGGAAGGTTCGGGCATGGGGTGGTGGCTAGGAAGGGCGCGGCGATGGGCTCACGGCGACACCGCCCACAATTCTACAACCCGGTTTTTGTCCCGATTGGTTTTGTCAAAGAGGTCCTGTCCCCCCATGCCGATGGCGTGCATGACGCCCGTGAGACCAACGCGTTCCCGCAAAAACTTGATCACCCCTTCGGCGCGCGTGCGAGAAATTTCGAGGTTTTTGGTTTGATCGCCGGCGGTGTCAGCGTAACCGAGCGCCACCAACACGATGGTGGGATCTTCAAGCAACGCTTTTGCCGCCGGGTTGGTGAGGAAACGGCGTAATTCTTCGCCCTGTGGTGGTTCCACGCCGGTCCGACCGTTCGGAAACGCCAAGGTGGCTAAGCGGCTGAAGGAACGCGCCCGCTGGACCTGCGCGTACAGCTCGTCCTTCTCCCGTTGCGAGAAGTTGCGCATCAAATCGACCCGCTGAAGCACGTCGCGTCGGGTCTGTTCACGCTCGTCCGCGCGTGCCTCAGCGGCCTCCGGCGGCGAGAGCACGGCGGCGGGTGCCGCCAAGACCGGAGCCGCCGCGGCGCCTGCATCGGGAGACGGCGTCGGCACGGCTCCGTCGGGTCCCTTCGCCCGTGCCACCGTGGGCGTGGCATGTCCGCTTTGGAGGGCGCGCACGGCGATGAAGGCGGCGATGCCGAAGCCGGCCAGGACAAAGAAGACGCCCAAACCGACGACCACCCACACGCCCACCGGCGTCCGCGCGCCCCCACGCCGCGGCAGCCCCGTCGCGGTGCGACGTGGGAGAGATGGTTCTGGCATGGCGGTGGCGCGAATAACCGGCAAGGGGCGACGTTAAGAGACGGCGGCGTCTAGAAACGCGGCAAGCTCGCCGATGGGTAGACGCTCCTGTTTCATCGAATCGCGGTCTCTCACGGTAACCGTGTCGGTGTGCGCAGGGCCGTTCTCACCGATGGTGTCGAAATCCACCGTCACGCAAAAGGGGGTGCCAACCTCGTCCTGACGCCGGTAACGGCGCCCGATGGCGCCCGTCTCGTCGTAGAAGACCGCGAAGCGGGCCCGGAGCGCCGCGACGATGGCGCGCGCTTTGTCGACCAGTCCCCCATGGTTCTTCAGCAAAGGAAACACCCCGCATTTCACGGGAGCCATCCGTGGATGGAAGTGCAAGACGGTGCGAGTCTCGGCCTTACCTTTGTCGTCCGTCACCGTCTCCTCGTCGTACGCGGCGCAGATGAGCGCGAGTACCGTGCGGTCGACGCCGGCGCTTGGCTCAACGACGTGCGGGATCACATGCGTTTTGGACTCCTCATCGAAGTAGCTCAGCGGCTTGCCGCTCGCTTGCTGGTGCTGCGTGAGGTCGTAATCCGTGCGGTAAGCGACGCCCTCAAGCTCCTGGGTGCCAAACGGGAACGCGTACTCGATGTCGTACGTGCCTTTGGAGTAGTGCGCACGCTCCTCGGGTGGAACGTTGTGAATGTGCAGGGCGTCGGCAGGCAGCCCGACGTCGCGGTAAAATCTCAGGCGTTCCGCCAACCAATATTCCAACAGTTCGGCCCCCTGCTCCGGGCGGCAGAAGTACTCGAGCTCCATCTGTTCGAATTCGCGCGATCGGAAGGTGAAATTGCGCGGGTTGATCTCGTTGCGGAACGCCTTGCCGATTTGGGCGATGCCGAACGGCAGTTTCTTGCGTGAGGTCTCCAGCACATTGCGAAATTGGACGAAGATCGATTGCGCGGTCTCGGGCCGGAGATAGGTGAGGGCCGAATCATCGTCGGTGGCGCCGACGTACGTGCGGAACATGAGGTTGAAGGCGCGCGCTTCGGTCAGGTCGAAGCTGCCGCAGACCGGGCACTGCGGTGCGCCATTTTTCTGTGGCAGTTGGTCGGCCCGGAGGCGTGACTTGCAATTGCGGCAGTCCACCATGGGGTCGCTGAAGGTGGTCTCGTGCCCGCTGGCCGCCCAGACTTGCCGGTTCATGAGGATGGAGCCGTCCAGGCCGACGACGTCGTCGCGTTCGCGCACCATGCGACGCCACCAGAAATCCTTAAGGTTCCGTTTGAGCTCCACGCCCAACGGACCGTAGTCCCAGCACCCGTTCAGGCCGCCGT
This sequence comes from uncultured Chthoniobacterales bacterium, assembly GCA_964252355.1. Lineage (GTDB taxonomy): Bacteria > Verrucomicrobiota > Verrucomicrobiia > Chthoniobacterales > JAFAMB01 > CAXUNV01. The sequence continues at coordinate 2,324 of CAXUNV010000168.1, forward strand.
AGATCTCGCTCGTCTGAAAGACGAACCCCCGGCGTTTGCAGAGGCTGACGATCTTTTCCATCCGTTCGGTGTCTCTCTGCGCCTGGGCCATGGTGACAGGGATCATGGCCATGGCGACTGGCGGCGTCAACCGAGCGGCCACGCTCCCCTCCTCCCGCTCGCCATCCGGCGGCGGTGTGCTACCCTAGGGAAGGTTTATGGCAATGGTCTTTGATGACTCGATGGCTGACAGCGCCGTGGCGTTGCGCCGCTGGATCATCCCGGCGGTGGCGCTCTCGCTGCTCGTGCACGGCGGGCTTTACTACGGTGCCAGCCAAAGGACGCTCGCGAACTTCGGTTCGGAGGAGGGTGGCCGGCTGGTGCCGCGCGCCTTCAACGTGGGCCGCTTACAAGTCGACCAGAAGCTGCTGCAGACGGACTCCAAAAAGGCCGACAAACCCGCGGCAAACCCGACGCCGGGGCCGGCTCAGCCGAACGTTTCGCAGTTCGACGGCTCGTTTGAAAAAGAGATGAAAGAGGTCCGAGCCACGCCGGAGGTAAACTCGCCAGCAGCCATGCCGGACATCAAGGAGAAGCCGAGCGTGGACAATCAATCGGCCGCGACGGCCGTGGCCAAGGCCAAGGCCGAAAGCGCGTTGGCGATCGACCAAGAGCTCAGCGAAGTTCGCCAACAATTGTTGGATGACAAACCTGACGTCGCGACCCGTCCGAAAATCACGTCGAGCAACGGCGGCGCCCTGGGGCAAACGCCAGACGCCTCTCCTGACGGCCTGATCAACGCCGGCGGGATACCTGCGGGCTTCAGCAACTTGGACGAACTGTTGGCGGGCTCGGGCAAGGTAGGCGGCGGAACGGCGCCGATCCTGATGCCGACCGACTTGCTGTTCGATTACAACTCGGCCATTCTGCGCCCTGGCGCCGCGGCCAGCTTGGAAAAGCTCGGACGTCTGATCCAAAGCAATCCGCAGTCGGCCTTCCGCGTTGAGGGGCACACGGATTCGTTCGGGCCGGACGTCTACAACCTGGACCTGAGCCGACGCCGCGCGGAAACGGTCAAAGCTTGGTTGGTCGCCAACATGGGCATCGACGCCACGCGGGTGCAGACCCAGGGGTTCGGCAAGAGCCGGTTGCTGGTGCCGGCTGATCGGTCCGTGGACGAACAGCAGCTCAACCGGCGCGTCGAAATCGTCATCAAGGGCAAGTGAAGCTGAACGGGACCGGGGTGACCCGCCTGAGAGTGGAAGGTAGGGCAAGGCGAGGAATGCGAGACACCGCCATGAGCGACCCTGGGATCGCCCTGCCTTTCTCACCAACCACTCGGTGAGGCTTAAAGACTCGTCGGGGCTGTCCGGCGAAGGACCCTTCCTGGCGACGTAAAACCCCCGAGCATTGACCAGCGCCGTCAACCGGGGCAACGCCGCGGGTGCGGTCATGTCGAGGTTGGACTAGGCGCGCTCATCGGCACGAGTGCGGGTGCCTGCTTTCCCCGAAGCGCGTCGACCGGAGCTCCTGAACCAGCCTCGTCAGCCACCAGCACTGACGGCCACCAACGAACAGATTTTTCAGGTTTTGTAGTTTTTACCATAATATTGAGGCAAACCGATTCAGGGATGGCCAGAGGGCTGAAGAGAATTTTCCTCAACGGAAAGGACGATCAGGGTAGTTGTCGTTGCCTGTTAAGATCGGTCCGGAGATGCTTAAGCACCACACCAGGATCCTTCCGTTTTTCCGCATGTCGTAGGCGCCAACACGCCATTGCTGGGCATCCCTTTGGGTCCCTTTTGGCCCTTCGACAAGGGACAACTCGGCCCGTCGACCCTTCTGTCAAGGGTTCCGGAACGCGTCTGGACACGTCCGTCTGCCGGCGCAGCCCCGAGTAGATTCGACATGAAGTCTTCCATCAGAATGAAAAAACACATTGCCATGCTCGCCTTAGGGGTGGGATTTTCGCTTTTCCCTCTCGCCCTCTCCGCCCAAACTGCCACTGCTTCACCGACCGCCACCGTGGTGGAACAGCGGGAAGAACACCATAACTACGGATGGATTGGGTTGCTGGGCTTGCTCGGACTTGCCGGTTTACTGCGCAGAAAGCCAAACATCAATGTGGCGGAGAGGACGACGGGTACGCGCTAAAGGGATTGGCTGAATCGATGAGTGAACGCGAGCCATAGGGAGAAGCAAACGCGTTGAGCCTCGTTAGCACCACCCCTCCTTCTCTGTGGGTGCGTATAGCCTTTATGGCTGGTGATCTCGTTTTGGACTGGCCTTGTTTGGTTCGTCGGGTTTAATTGAAGGCGTCGCTCCTGAAGCCAACGCCCCGAGCACACCTTTCACCTTTGTTCCTGCAGTTGGAATGTCTCGGCCGTGATTTGGTAGAGGACCTGCTCGCCGCGGCCACCTGCCTCCTGCCTCGATCCGACCCGCACGGCGCCGATTTTCTCGACCGCCCGTTGTGAGCGGAGATTCTGCGGACCGATCACGAAGAGCACGCGATCCACGAACCGAAACGCGTGCCGCAGCATCAGGCGTTTCATCTCGCCGTTGTAAACCCCGCCCCAATGCGAGCGGGCCAGGAACGTCCAGCCGATTTCCACCTCGCGGCGCGTTTCGTGGTAACCGTGGAACCGGGAGGAGCCGATCACCCGCCCGTCCTTGCGGTCGGTGGCCACGAGCGTGCCGCCGGAGCCAAGGGCCTCTGCAAAAAAGCGCTGGAACTGGGCTTCCTCATGACGATCTCGGGCCGGGTGCTGCTCCCAGAGAAGCGGGTCGGCAGCCACCATGTAGAGGTCTTTGAAGTCCTCGGCGCGCAACGGCCTGAGTTCGAGGAGCTCGCCTTTGAGCACGGGCTGGAGGTCAAAAGGCATGGGCAAACGTACTTTGGAATTTCGCGATCGGCGACCCCAGCAGTGGCGGTTTTGGCAGACGGAGGGGTGAAAGGCGAGCTTCAACGCGGACGGACGTCTGCTCGGTACGGACGGGTCCCGCCCGCATCGCTGCGCCGAGCTTTCGGGGTGGCTGGGGACCGGTTGGGCTCCGCGAAGCCTCGCCCGGGGCGACCGGGACGGCCGCCCGCCCGGGCGTTGCGACGGGCGTACGCCCCTTCCGCGGCAGCTCTAGTCCAGTACGAGCACGCCTCGCGCGGCGTCGTGCCGAAATCGTCCTTGGGGCGGAGGCTCCCCACGAAGCGCCCAGGGTAGGGCCGCCAGATTCATCTGGCGCTCGACTTCCTGCCGGAGGTGCCTTGCGCCTTGGGCTCGGCTGTAAGCGGCCCGCAAAAGGAACGCTGCGACCGGCCCAGTCTCCACCGTCAATGGCCGGCCAAAATGCTCACCGAGGGTCGCGAGCTTTTCCGCCAGCAGGGTTTCTAAAATCACGCGTTGCACCTCCAGCGAAAGCGGACGGAACACCACGCGGTCGGTGATGCGCGCAAAAAGTTCCGGGCGGAGCGCGTCCCGCGCCGCCTCCAGCGCGACCCTTTCCATGGTGGCTTGTGGGGCGTTTTCCATGTTGGCCAAGTCGCCGCTACCCAGGTTGCTGGTCATGACCACGTAAAAAGCCGTCACCGCGTGACGCCGGCCCGTTTGACCGGTGAAGAGTCCTTCGTCCAGCAGCGACAAGAGCAGGTCGATGAACCGCACGTGCGCTTTCTCGACCTCGTCGAAAAGCAGGGTGCCACCTTCGGGCTGAGCAACGACCGCCCCTTCCAGGCGCGCCAGAAACTCCGGGGCACGGTCAAGGTCGGCGTACTCGTTCATAAACACGGTTTGGAGAGGCGTGCCTGCACCGAACAAATATTGGGTGAACGCCTTCGCCGTTTCGGTTTTGCCCACGCCGGTGGGACCGAGGAACAGGAAGGAGGCGCGCGGACGCGCCGACGGTGCGTTCAGGCCCAATTCGCTGGCTTGAAGGGTTTGAGCGACGCGCGTCAGGGCGAGGGCTTGCCCTTGCACGCGGGTTTGGAGGAAACGTTCCAAACCCGCCAAGTAGAGCCGCCAAGCCTCCTCCGGGTCCACGTACGCCGCGGCACCATGCTGGCGGTCTGGGGCGGCAGGGAGGACGGCACCCATTCGCGGCATCACGGCGGGTTGGTCCCGGCTGCGCCCGACGAATTTCCTTCGGACGCGCCGCGCTCCGCCGGTTCAATCCAAGCAGGGTTGGTCCCGGCACCTTCGCCCTCCAAACGCCGCAGCCGGTCGTTCAACACCGTCACGATGGAGGTCAGTTTGCGCTGGGCCTCTGCCGATTGCTTGGCCAACCGCTCAACGCCCGCCCCGAGTTGGCGCTGCTCGTCGCGCAAGCTTTGCACCCCCTCAGCGGTTTCCTGGAGGCTGCGGCGTTGTTCGACCAACGCCTGGGCGGCTTCGCCGGGGATCGGTTCGGGCCGGTATTCCGCGTGCCGGAGCCCGACCACCGGACCCAGCAGCACCTCTCCCCGATGATCCCTGCGCCGGGTTATCCAACCGGCAGGCCGTTCCATCCGGTAGACGGCGTGGCGCTCGTGCAGGATCCGCCCGTCGGCGGGATCGACGTACCGGTCGACCCCGTAGACTTTGACCGCCTCTTCGTCGCGGACCGCAGCCAGGGAGCCAAGCGCAGTGGCGCCATCCCCGACCGGCGCGGCCTTGGGCAAGGGCGCAGTTGAATCCACCGCGGCGCTGGCGACCGCGGCAGGCGGGCGGAACGCGACCGTCTCACGTTGGAGAGCATGGCATCCGGCCAGCGCGGGGAGAATCGCGAACGCGAACGCTATTTTTAACAACGTCTTCATGGT
>CAXUNV010000168.1:7104-9281 GCA_964252355.1 uncultured Chthoniobacterales bacterium
TGAATATTCTGGGCAGGCGAAGGGAGCAGGGGGTTCAGCAGTTCCATCGGATCTACCGGCAAGGCACGACGGACCTGTTCGCGTTGCTTTTCCAACGCCAGTTCCGCCTGTTCCCGAGCCCGCCGTTCGGCGTCAGCCCCCACCCGCGCTGAGCTCAGGTCCATCGCTTCCGTGCAGTAGACGTAGAAGCGCTTTCCCGCAGGCACGCGGATGAAGAAACCGTCACGCTCGATGCCCGTGGCAATCTGCTGCGCATACCGGTCGAGGACGCTCTGGGTGCCGCCCGCGACGGGGTTGACCACCCCGCCCTGCAAGGCGCTCAACCCCAACGAACTGCCGTTGGTGTAGACGCGGTTGCCGAGCAAACCGCTGGCCCCCGTCGACACCGCGCCCGCCACGCCGTTCAACAAGGATGCCGCGTAAAGTTTGATCAGGTCGTTGTTGGCCGTGCGGATGACGTCGCCGCGCAGCCCGGCGCTTCCGTCCGTGATGCCATAGCTGTCCAGCGCGTCGTTGCGCTCCATGTCCAACGCCAAGCCGTGAACCACCAACTCGCGCCCAGCGCCGTTTGGTTCGTTCAGCACGAAGGTAAAATCGCCCTGGCTGGCGATCCGTTCCCGGGAACGGTCCACGCTGGCAAACCCGTGGACTTCGGAATTGGCCCGGACGATGACTTTGCCGTTCCACCAAACGTCGTCGGTGACGAGGCCGATGATGGGCGTGCCGAGATCGCTGGAGTCGACGGTGTTGACCAATTGGCACTTCACCATGCGGAAGGCCGGCGCATAGTCACCGCGCGCCGGGCTGGGGTCGGTCGTCGCGGGTTGGGGTTCGGCGACCAGGATGCTTAAGGGAACCGCGGGAGGTTTGGGTGCCGGGCCGGGATCCTCGGCGTACTCGCGCACGGCACGAACGGGCGCACGGTCAGGTTTAGGTCGGGGTTTGGGGGGCGTCACGGGATTAAAGTTGCGCAGCGACGAGGTCATTGGCTCGGTCACCTTGCCCAGCTCGGCCGCGAGCGCGGCGGGCGGCTGGGCGAGCGTTCGCGCACCGCCGCGCCGGCTAAACGCCAGCGCCAGGGTTCCGGCGGTCAGCACCAGCGCCGCGCCGGCCACAAGGAGGAGGGCGCGTCTACGGCTCATGTTGGGCGACCTTCTTGCCAGGCCGATGGATGGGACTGGCGTTCGGGGAAAGGTTAGGCGTCCCCGGAAGCTTGGCCTTCGCCGACTTACCGGGGTCCTGAACCCCGTTTTTCTCGGGCGACCCGTCGGCGTTTGGCAAGGTGTCAGGCGGATCCTGCCACTGGGTTCCAGCCGACCGTCGGGGGTCGGTGTCGCCTTCCACCGTCTTCAGGAGCACGTCAAACCGGTTGTTGACCGCCAAGTCGTTCCGGCCGCCGTCGGCGGCACCGGTGACCGCGAAGAACGCCGTGGTCGTACGCCCCGCCGGCACCAACCCAGCCGCGTCAGACACCGATTGCGCGTAGATCTCGTCTTTGACCCGAACCGAGAAGCCTTCCGGGTCGTAGTAGACGTCATTGGCTGTCCCGTTTTTCAGCTCCACTTCGAACCCGACGGTGTCGAGGGCATCGTCGCGGATCACGCGTTTCAGCACCATCTCCAACCCGTCCCCGACAGACGGCGAGCCGGGCTCGGCCACCTCCAAGTTGCGGTACATTTCGGCGGCGCTGACCTTCAACGTCGGGAAACCTTTCACCTTGTCCAGAAAACCGAGCAGCCGGGCCGGCGAGACGGCCTTCGGCTTTGGCGGTGCCCCGTCCGTCGGACCTCGGCCGACCGCACCGTCTTCGAACAACACTGCGAAACTGGGATCGTCCCCTTCACGGCAAAGGAGGCAATAGACTTTCCCGTTCAACACGACGGATAAATTCCCTTCGGCGCCGGGCTTCATCGCTTTCAGCGAAAGGAAGTTGGTCCCCTTGTTGAAGGAAATTTGAAACAGGTCGGGGCCGTCCGGAGCGGGCGTCGGGCTGAACCCGAACCCGTCCAAAGCTTCGACCTTGAACGGGAATTCCAGCGTCGTGACGCCTTTCATGCCCACCGTCACCACCGTCGGTTCGGACCGGTTCAGGACGGCGTGCGCGATTTTGGCCGAAAGGGGCGTTTCGCCCAGCGCACACGGGGCGATGGGCCACAGGAGCAGGGCGGTCGCGCACC
>CAXUNV010000169.1:0-2972 GCA_964252355.1 uncultured Chthoniobacterales bacterium
CGGCAAGACGACGCTCGCGCTGCACGTCATCGCCGAACTAGCGCTGCACGGCAGGCGCGTCACACTCATCGACGCCGATCCCCAGGGTTCAGCGCTCGACTGGTCCCAGCAGCGGGCCCGCGAGCGCACTCTTTCCTCCAGCTTGGCCCTGACGATCGGCGCGCTCACGGCCGTCAGTGCGTTGCTGCTGCATTCGGTGTTCGACTTCAACCTGCAGATCCCGGGCAACACGCTCGTGGTGGCCTTCCTCTTTGGCATCCTAGCCAACCCGGGCCCCGCCGGGAACGGTGAGGAACGTCCTCCACAGTTCCTCTGCTGGACGGGTGCGCTCTTGCCCGCGCTGATAGGTTTGCCTCTACTGGTCTTCTTGCCGCCGCTGCTGCCCGCCGAAAACGAAGCTGAAACCGCCCGGCAAGCCCTCCGCCACGAAGCGTACGCGCTCGCGGTGCTCCACGCCAAAGTAGGGCTGGCAGCGGATCCGACCAACCCAGAATTGCTCTACTACTTGGGAGAGGCCCGGCGCCAGCTTGGCAGTCGTTTCGGCGGTCCGGCCAGCGAGGCCCTGCTGCGGGGTGCCGTCGAGGCATTCGAGTCCGGGCTGAAATTTTTCCCGATGGACGACCGCCTGTTGGTGAAAGGTGCGCTCGCGCACGCCCAACTTGGAGAATGGTCCCGCGCGGACGAACTGTTCCAGAGCGCTTTCGCATGGAGCCCGCATTTAGGTCAGATCCACGCCTATTACGGCCTTCGGCTTCAATTGGAGCACCGATTGGACGAAGCCGTGGCAGCTTACCGTGAATCGAACCGGCTCGGAAACAACGCCGTCGCGACCGCCGGCCTGCAAGAAAGCCTGGGTGACCCCGGCGCGACGCAACCGGTTCCCGCGAACCATCCGTAAGCTCTAACGCACATGAAATCGTTCTTCGGCTCCTTCTTCGGGGCGCTCTTTGCCGTGCTGATCCTGCTCGCCGCCGCGATCGGCGTGGTGTTCCTGTCGGTGGGCGCCTTGCAAAAAGCGGGCCAGAAGACGCCGGACGTGTTGCCGAATTCCTTGTTGGTGGTGGACTTGTCGGTGCCGATCACCGACGCGCCGGCGGGTTTCGATCCGTCGCAGTTCCTGGCGGGACTGCAGGAGGGCGGGGGCGGGGAAGCACGCGTGGTGCTGCGCGACGTGCTGAGCGCCATCGAGCACGCGGCCAACGACCGGCGGATCGCGGGAGTGTTCGTCACCGGGACGGTCGTGCCGACCGGTTACGCTTCGGGGTACGGCGCTTTGAGGGAAGTGCGCCAGGCGTTGGAACGTTTCCAGGCGGCGAAAAAGCCGGTGTACGCGTTCGCCTATTACCCGACCACCCGTTCGTACTACGTGCAGTCCGTCGCGGAACACATCTTCATGGACCCGGGCGGCACGATGGCGGTGAGCGGTCTGGCGTCGCAGCGGATCTACTATTCTTCCCTGCTGAAGAAGCTTGGTGTCGGCGTGCAGGTGACGCGCGTCGGCAAATACAAATCCGCGGTCGAACCTTACCTGTTCGACAAGGGCAGCCCAGAGGATCGCGAGCAGAGCCAAAAATTGCTCGACGACCTCTGGGGCGAAGTCACCGGCGCAGTGGAAAGGTCGCGTGGCCTGCCGCCGGGAACGCTGCAGCAGGTCGTGTCGCGCTACGGCCTGATTGACGCCGAGGCGGCCCTGGAAGCCAAGTTGGTCACCGAGGTTGTCCCGCTGAACGTCGTGATCGACCGCTTGCGAACGCAGTACGGGCCCGCGCGCCGGGACGAAACTTTTCGCCAGATTGGTGTGCCCGAATACGTCGCGACGTTTGCTGGGCCGAAGGACCGGACCAACCCCAACCCGAAGATCGCCGTCGTCTATGCCGAAGGAGACATCGTGGACGGGGAGGGCACCCCCGACAACGTCGGCGGCGACCGGTACGCGCGCGCCATCCGCAAATTCCGGTTGGACCCGTCCGTAAGCGGCATCGTTTTGCGGGTCAACAGCCCAGGCGGCAGCGTTTCTGGCTCGAGCGTCATCCGCAACGAACTCGCGCAAGCCGCAGCCGCCAAACCGGTGATGGTCTCGTTTGGCACCGTGGCGGCTTCGGGCGGTTATTACATTTCGTCGGTTGGTTCGAAGATTTTTGCCGAACCCAACACCATCACCGGCAGCATCGGGGTCTTCGGGCTTTTCCTGAACTTCCAGAAGCTCGCCAACGACAACGGCGTGAACTTCGACGCCGTCCAGACCTCACCGTTCGCGACCATCTTGTCGCCGCTGCAGCCGAAGAACGATGCGGAACTGGCCATCCTGCAGCGGGCGGTCGACAAGGACTACGGCGAGTTTCTCAAGCTCGTGTCGACAAGCCGCGGCGTGCCCGTGGAACAAATCAACGAAATCGCCCAAGGTCGGGTTTGGTCAGGCAGCGAAGCCGTGCGGTTGCACCTGGCAGATGAGGTGGGCGGGTTGGACGAAGCGGTGGCGGCGTTGGGCAAACAGGTCGGGCTCGGTGAGCGGCCGGCGTTGGTGGAATACCCGGCCAAACCGGACCTGAACGAAAGACTCAAAGAGTTGCTCAACGGCGTCGAACGGCCGCCGGTGGCCAAGCTCGATCCCCTCCGGCGCGAGTGGGCCCGCTTTGAAAAGGAGCTTGTCGGGCTGCGCAACCTCAACGATCCGCGGGGTGTCTACGCCCTGCTACCGCTCGGTTTCCGGGTGGAGTAGTTCGGCGTTGCGGGTTTCGAGGAGCGTGCGAACTCGCGGGCGGCCCGGTGGAACCGGGTGGCTGTTTTAGGAAGATCTCCGCCGGGCGAAGGGAGCCGGTGCGAAAGACCCTGGTAGCTCAGAGCACCTCACTAAGCTGCCGCGTGCCGGTGGTCAGCACCACGATCTCCCGTACTCCGGCTCAGCCGTGGCGTGGGCCGCCCCCCACCACCCCCCCGCGCGGGGGGGTCACCAAAGGCGGGCCCAATTAAGC
>CAXUNV010000169.1:2982-9211 GCA_964252355.1 uncultured Chthoniobacterales bacterium
CCGGCGGCGGCGAGCGCCCGCCCCCCCCCCCGCGGGCCCCCCGGGGGCCCCCCCGGCCCCCCCCCCCCGGGCGGACGTCGGTTTCCCAAGTCGGCTCCCCTTTGCCGTCCGGGTTTTCGCCCCACCGGGTTTCACCCCGGGGCCGCTGCCCCTCCTCGGAACCCGGAACCCTCCGGCTACTCCCCCCGGTATGGCTGCCCGGATTGGTAGAGACGCAGCCGGTTTTCCATCCCATCCAATTGGTTGGCCCGATCTTCGCCCGACAAATTCTCGATGGCGAGTTGCTCGTAGCGGACCGCCTCCGGATATTTGCCCGCTTCGGCGTAAGCGGCGGCCAAAGTGTCGATCGCGAAGGCGTTGGTCCATTTGCCTAGACGACACGCCCGCGCCGCAAGGTCCACCGCCCGCCGACCGTTGCGGACGCCGCTGGCTTGCGACGTGGCCAGCATGCAAGCCAGATCGTTGAGGGTGGTGGGGTCTTGAGGTTGCAACCGGACGGCGGCCTCCAAGGCGCGCCGACCGTCTTGGTAGCGCCCGTAATCGATGCAACTCCGCCCCTTACTCTGGTAAAGTTCGGACAAGAGCGCGGGAGAGACGTTGGCCCGGTGCGCCAGCCGGATGCTCTCGTCCATCTCGTGCAAGGCTTGGTCGTGCCGTTTGGCCAAGACCAACACCGCCGCCTTGAGGAAGTGCGCCCGCCAATTCTGCGGGTTGCCGCTCAGCACCCGGTCGACGAGCCCCAACGCGTCGTCGACCTTGCCTTGTTCGGCCAACTTGTACGCGTCGTCCAAGGTGGCCTGTCCGATCGTCATCCGGTCTGCCCAAACGCTTTCCCAACCGTGCTCTTCTTTGGCCCGGCAAATGGAGGCAGCCTGCGGAAATAACGTGCAGAACAACACAAGAAACGCTACTGGCCTCATGGGACGTACCATGCTCAGAATGCGAGGAATGGAAAGGGTGGCCTTGTCGTTGGTCCTGCTGTGGGGGATGACGCTCTCAGGCCTGCAAGGCGCGGCGACGGGGCCGGCGGACGGCGGAAACCTGGGGGTAAAACTCTCGCGCAGCACGGGCAACCACCTCTTTGCGCCGGTCCGCATCAACCAGCGGTCGGCTTGGTTTGCAGTCGACACGGGCGCGGCGCTGACCATCGTCGACAGCACCCGCGCAAAAGAGTTGGGCCTTAAATACCAAGGCGGGTCGGTGCAATTGCCTCGGCAGATCGAGGTGAACAGCCGGGTGGTGCCCGTCGCCCACGTCGACGCGCTCGCCGTGGGCACCGCCGACCTGGGTGCCGGTCCCGTGGCCCTGATCGACCTCAAAGATTTCCGAGGCCGACTGCGCGAAACGGGAAATTACGTGGCCATGGACGGCATCATCGGCCTCGACATTATGCAGCGCTACGGTGCCGTCATCGATTGCGCGAACCAGCGGATCTACCTGCAGACCGAGGGCGATCCCGCACGCGACCTTTTGCGCCAAGTGCGGCGGCAACGTTACAAGGCCGTCCCGTTGCGGATCGCCCGTTCCGGCGCCCTGGAGGTGGAGGCGAACATCGGGTCGCACCGGTACAGCTTCGTGGTCGACACCGGCGGATTTGCGACGTTGATCTCACTACAGGCGGCCGCCCAGAACGGCGTGCCGGTGCTCGGTACGACCGTCAACGCCAAAGGCATCCATTCCAAAGAAAAACCGGTCGGCTTGGGGTTGGCACCCGGTTTGGAACTCGGCCGCTACCAACTTGGGCCGACGCTCGTCGGCGTAACCGCCCTGCCGGACGGTCCCGAGGATCTGCGGTATCCATTCGGCGGGTTGATCGGTGCGGATTTTCTGTTCAGTCGTCACGGGGTGATCGACGTCAAACACCAAAGGTTGTACTTCAACTGAAGCCGGAAGGCGGAAGCCGGCGGGGTCTTGCAGGCACGGCTCTGACGTGGTTTGGGTTTGGCGGCGGGGAACGTGCCTCGCCTTGCCGCACCCGACGCTGCGCACATGGCCGATGACAAATGACAAAAGGCCAAAAACAGGAGGGAGAAAAGGTCCGGTGATGGTGGACGCTGGCACCTCTTCCCTCCATGTCCCTCTATTCCAACCTCCTCGGAACCCGCAACGCCGAACCCGGAACCCGGAACCCCCTCAGATCTCATATGCCGGGACGGCCCCCGCGCCCGTCCGGTTTAACGATGGTGGTGTCGCCGGGGAAAGCTCGCGGCTCAACCGGCCGGCCAAGGCTTCCGCTTGAGCCCGGAGTTCTGGCACCGCCGTGGTTTCCAAGAGCCGCCCCTTCTGCGGGCTACCTAACGTGTAAAGGTTGCGTACCTGCTCACCGTAGACGTTGTAGATGATGCCGCCTGCGCCGACGTCGATTCCGAGGAAGAGCGGGTCCGGGGTTATTAGGCCACGGTAGAACAGTTGAAGCACCAACGGATCTTTCAGCTTGTGGTAATTGCACTCCGGTCCGGTGCAGTTCACCACGTACTTCACACGTAAGTCGCGCCCGGCCGGACGGCCCCGTTCCGAGAAGTGCACCTCGACGGCGTCACCCCGGTCAGCGACCATGTCTACCCGCCCGCGGTAACAAACCAGGCGTCCGCTGGCCTCCAGTTCGCGCTTGATCGCCAGCGCCTCGGCTGAGGCGCGGTGGCGGTGAGGCTCCCAATACGCCCGCAAATGGCGCAAGAAGCGTCGCTTTTCGGCTGGATCCCAGCTGCGCCAAATCGCTTGGGTGTGCGGTCGCAAACCGTCGATGACGGCTCGCCAATCGCTCCCGGCGGCTCCGGCGCGTCGCGCCCCTTGCCGCAACTCGCGCAACGCGGTACGTGCCGTTCCCGGCAAACGTTCGGCCTTAAATACCGGCGGACAAGGTGCGCAGGCGGCGTGCGGCATGGGGAAAAGGCCGCGTCGCGAAAGCAGGTGGATGACGCCTTCACGTTTCCGCTTGGCCAAGGTCAGCAACAGGTCGAGTCCGGTCAGCCCGGAGCCCAAAATCAACACGTCGCCGGGCTCTGCCAGGAGTGTCGCCGTCGTTTCCGCCCACGGGTCGGTGAGGTATCGCGGGCTGGTGTGAAAGCGTGGGTCTCGCAGCTTCGGATCACCGGGCGGGAAGTTGCCGAGCGCCAGCACGACTTTGCGAGCGTCAAAGGTTTGACCATCCCTCAGGGCTACCTGGAAACGGCCGTTGAGCTGCGGAACGGAATCGACGGCTTCACCCGGCACAAGGCGGAGGTTGGGGTAGCGCCGTTGAGCCTCGTCGAGCACTTCCCCCAAGTAATCGCCGTAAAGGCAGCGCGGCACGAATGACCCAGGGCGCAGGTCCGTCACACCCACGGCGCGACATCGGTCGGGTCGCGCTTGGCACCAGCGCAGAAATCCCTCCGGGTCGTCGTGGTATGCCCCCATCTTCGCCACGGGCACGTTGAGGAGGTGGCTGGGGTCATCGGTCCCGTAAGCGACGCCGCGCGCAAACCGGGGCCGCCTCTCGACGAGCCGGACCGCGACCGCACCACTGGAAAGTTCGGCCAGACGTACGGCGACCAGCGTGCCGGAGAAACCGGCTCCGATGACGGCGACGTCGCAGGAGAGCTCCTGGGGAAGTTGACGCAGGCACGACGACATGCCGGGAGCCTAGGCGCACCGGGGCGGCAGATCAATACCATACTGTTCTAGTAGGGCTTATGGCGCCGGGCGCCGTGCAGAAACCTCGCCCAAGGCTGGCTCGTCCCGTTGCACGGCGCGCTGGCCGCGGCACATTCGCCCGTGCCTGAACTCGCGGAGGTGGAGCATAGCCGGAGGTTATGGGACGTCGGCTTGGGCCAAATCGTCGAAGCCGTCTTGGTGCGGCGCCCCGAAATCCGGGTGTTTCGCGGCACCGACGTCCACGCGCTGGTGCGCGGGATCACCGGACAGCCGTACTTCTCTTCGGAGGCGCGCGGCAAACAGATGGCGTGCCGGTTCGGGGAAAAGGGTGACCGTTGGTTGGGCGTGCACCTTGGCATGGCGGGGAGGTTGCGGGTGGAGCCGGTCGGCACGGAACCCGCCAAACACGATTACCTGCGGTTGCAGCAGGCGTCGCGCGCCCTGGTGTTCAGCGACCGCCGGTTCTTCGGACGCATCCTTTACCACGAGGGCGAAGGGGAACCGGCCTGGTGGTCACGGATACCGCCGTCGATCTTGGACCGCCGGTTTACGGCGGCGGCGGTTGAGGAATTTCTGCAGCGTCGCAAGGGAACGCCGCTCAAGGCGATGCTGTTGATGCAGGAACGTTTTCCTGGCATCGGCAACTGGATGGCGGACGAGATCCTTTGGCGAGCGCGGTTCGATCCGCGACGCCGCGCCGGCACGCTCGACGCCGAGGAAGCCCGCACGCTGTGGCGGATCACGCGCGACGTTTGCCGCAAAGCCATCGAAACCGTCGATGAGCAATGGGAATACCCGGAGAGTTGGTTGTTTCGGCACCGCTGGGAACCCGGGGGCCGGTGCCCGCGCTGCCGCACGGTCCTCGACCGCGAGGACGTGGGCGGCCGTACCACGTGTTGGTGCGCGCGTTGCCAGCCTGCGGCGGGATTATCGCAAACCGCCAAGCGCAGATAGCAAAACGGAAGCCGGAAGGTAGGTCAAGGCGAGGAACGAGACGCCGCCTGCGCATGGAGGTGATGCCGGCCGTCAGGGTCGGGCGGCCGGCGCATACCGCCCGGCAGTTGTCTACCCAGGTGGCTATCTTCGTCCGCCGGCCGGGTGTTCGCCCCACCGGGTCGCCCGCGAGATCACGCTCAGCCTTCCCGGGTCTTGCCTTGCTGGCAACCGGGAACCGAAAACCGGTAACTGGAAACCGCGCGCAGCGCGGCGTCCCCTTTCCATTTCGGCGGGGTGACTCTACCTTGCCAACTTCCTTCTCGCCGTCATGCCCGCCGTCCCCATCGCTCCGGATCTCGTGTTAGATTCGCGCTTGGCCCTCGTCCACCCCGCCGGCCGTTGGTTGGCGGTGGCCGACCTGCATTATGGCTACGAAGTGAGTCAGCGTGCGCGCGGCTGGTTGATCCCGCTTTGGGGCATGGAAACCATCGACGAACGACTGCGGGCGTTGGTTGCCGACCATGCCCCGCGGACCTTGATCGTGGCGGGTGACTTGGTACACAGCTCTTTGGCGCAACGCGAAGCCGTCGGTTTCGTCGAGCGACTGCAGGCGCTCGGTCCCGAGGTAGTCCTGGTGAGAGGGAACCACGACCGGCGGCTGCGCGACTTGGCGCTCGTGGAGGTTCACCAAACCGGCGGGTACCGGTTCCACCACGGCGACCGACCGCTCTCCCCGCTGCCGGACGTCACGGACGTCATCGGCCATTTCCATCCGTGCTGGCGGTATCACGACGGGGCGGGTACCGACTTGCGCGTGCCGGCGCTGGTTCAAGCCGAGGGTGTCTTGGTGCTTCCCGCGTTTTCGCCCTGGGCGGCGGGCACGCCGTTGCGCCTCGATCGGCCACACCGGCTTTGGGTTTGTGCCAAGCAGCGCGTCTTTGCGGTGCCGCCCGAGCGTCGTCCGACGGACCGTCCGTCGATCCCCGAAGCGGTGGTGCCCGACGGCATCAACTCCGCAAAAACTCCAGCACCTTCGCCAGCGCGCGCGCCCGGTGACTCAGGCAGTTTTTGAGCTCTGGCGCCAACTCGGCGAAGGTCGCGTCATAACCTGCGGGCACGAACATCGCATCGTACCCGAAACCGCCCGTACCGCGCTCGGCAGGCAGCACTTCTCCGTCCACCACGCCGGTAAACGTGCCGCGCAAAGCACCGCCGTCGGCGAGTGCCATCACGCAGCAAAACCGTGCCGGAAACTTTTCGCCCGGCAACGAGGCCAACCGTTCGCGCAAGACCCGGCGATTGTCGGCGTCAGAGGCGTGGAGCCCGGCAAATCGCGCCGAGCGCACGCCCGGTGCGCCGCCCAAGGCATCGACGACCAGCCCCGAATCGTCGGCCAAGGCCGTGCTGCGGACGTGTCGGGAAATCGTCACCGCTTTCAGGATGGCGTTGTCTGCAAAGGTTTCCCCGGTCTCCTCCACCTCCGGGGTTCCGGGTGAGGAGAGGAGGTCGCGCACGTCCCAGCCGGGTCCAAGGATCTGCCGGATCTCCTGTGTCTTGTGGGCGTTACGGGTGGCGATGAGCAGGGGCGGCATGGCGTCGGCAAAAGGGGGCGGGGATGACCTGCGGCGCGCGTTTTCACGACCCACCACCCCCCAGGCAC
>CAXUNV010000170.1:0-9159 GCA_964252355.1 uncultured Chthoniobacterales bacterium
GGCATAATCGATGAGCGCCAAATCGAAGGAGCCTCTGGCGGCCTTCTCCAGCGCTTCCGCTCCTCCCGCCGCCACCTCGACGGTGTGCGGGCCTTCGCGGAAACAGTCCGCCATCGCTTCCCGGAAGAATTTCTGGTCGTCGACGACCAGGATGCGCCAGGCATCCGGCACGACCACCGACCCGCCGAGGCCGTCGGGCATCCGCGCGTGAGCCGCCGGCAACCGCACCCGGATGCGCGTTCCTTTGCCAGGCTCACTCTCAATGCCAAGACTCCCGCCGTGCCGTTCGACGATGCCGGCGACCACCGCTAGACCAAGCCCGGTTCCCAGCGCCTCCTTGGTCGTGAAGAACGGTTCCAGGCAACGCTGGCGCACTTCGGGAGTCATCCCGACGCCTTCGTCCAGCACGGTGATGATCGCTTCGTCTGCGGTGCCCTCGCTGAGCAGCGTGATGTCACCGCCGCCCGGCATGGCGTCCACCGCGTTGAAGATGAGGTTGGTCAGCACCTCGCGCAGCTCGGACGCGTTGCCAACCACGGGCGGTACCGGTGCCTGCCGCGCCGTGACCCGGACGGGGGGCTTACGCGACCGCCAGCGGGCGCGCGTCAGGTCGATGGCTTGCGAGACGATCTCGTTGACGTCGACGTGCAGCCCGTCTCGCCCGGACGAGGTGTGCGGCCGTGAATATTCCCGCAGGCGCCGGACCATCTCCGCACCGTCGCGGGCGGCGGCGAGGATTTGGTCGAGCGCCTCCAAGTTCCGCGGGCTCCAACCGTTCGCCACGCCCTCCAAGCGCAGCAGCTCGCCGTTGCCGGCGACGATCGTCAGGAGATTGTTGAAGTCGTGGGCGACCCCGCCGGCCATGATTTCGAACGCGCGCAGGCGCACTTGGTGGACGACCTGCTGCTGGGTCGCTTCCAACCGGTCCATGGCGGATTGCAGGTCGACCGTCCGTTGCTGCACGACCGACTCCAAGTCCTGGCGATACGCCTCAAGTTGCCGATGCAAAAGCCGGGTCTGCAGCAGGTTCTTCACCCGCAACACCACTTCCGTGCGATCAAAGGGTTTGAGCAGGAAATCCGTTGCCCCATCGCTCAGGGCTCGCAGCCGCGATTGGGACGTGGCGTCCGCCGTCAGGACGACCACCGGGAAAAAACTCCCGGGCGCGGTGCGTCCCCTGGTCTGTTGCAGCAACGTGAAGCCGTCCGGCGGCGGCATGTGCAGGTCGAGCATCAGCAGGTCCGGCTCGAGCCGTTCCAGTGCTTCCGCGAGTTGTTGGGGATGCGTCAGCCCGTGGACGGCCTTGAAGCCAGCGTTGGCGAGCGTGCGCTCGAGCAGCAGCACGTTGGTTGGTTCATCGTCCAGGATGAGAATCTTCAGACGATGCAGCTCGGCGTCGCTGGAAGCCGGATCGGTCATCGGCGCAGGGGAGGTCACGGCGCGCACGCCCCCAAGGTCCGGTCTAGCACCTCGATGAACTGGGCGACGTCGAGTGGCTTGGTCAGGTAAGCCGAAGCCCCGCGGGCAAGCATCCGTTCCGCTTGGGACGGCGTGGCGTCCGCGCTGATGATCACGATCGGGATATTGGCGGTTCGAGGGTCGAGCCGCAATCGGTCCATGACGTCCCGGCCGTGCATGTCCGGGAGGTGCAGGTCGAGCAGGATGGCGTCCGGTCGGTGTTCCAATGCGGAAGCGAGGCCCTCCTCGCCACGCATCGCGGCGAGGAGTTTCACCTGTGGGCGCCTTTGGAGAATGCGTTGCACCAGGCGCAAGTTGGAGAGGTTATCTTCGACGAGCAGGAGTCTGGCGTCCGGCACGGCGGGATCGGCGGCGTCCGGAGGTGCGGATACCACCTCGGCGTCCGGCAAGGGGGAAGGTGCTTGGGCCAGATCAAACCAGAACGTGCTCCCAACCCCTGCCGTGCTCTTGACGCCGATGACGCCGCCCATCAACTCCACCAGGCGTTTGGAAACCGCCAAACCCAGGCCGATGCCTTCTACCGCGCTCCGTTCAGCGTCCAGCCGCTCAAACGGTTGGAACAGGCGCGGGAGCTGTTCAGGGGGGATGCCCCGGCCGGTGTCGCTGACGGCGATCCGCAGCCGCGACCCTCCCGCGGGATCTGTGACCGGTTCGCACGTCACGGCCACCGTGCCATCTTCCCGATTGTACTTGATGGCATTGGAGACCAGATTCAACAACACTTGCTTAAGGCGTTGCTGGTCGGCCAAGACGTAGCGATGGCACGGCGTCGCGCAGAAGGTGACCCGACGCGAGGTGGCCAACGGCCACGTGACGTCCAGAGCCTCGCCGACCGCCTCGGCCACGCTCACCGCCTCCATCGAGAGCGCCAGCCGGCCCGATTCAATCCGCGAGATGTCGAGCACCTCGTTGATGAGCCCGAGCAGGTGACGCCCCGCCGTCAGGATCTGGTGCACGCTCTCCTGGCTGTCGCGCGAGATCAGCTCTTCTTCCAGCAGTTGGGCAAAGCCCAGGATGGCGTTGAGCGGCGTCCGGAGTTCGTGACTCATCCGCGACAGGAATTCGCTTTTGGCGTGGTTGGCCTTCTCCGCCTCCTCTTTAGCTTTGCGGATGACCGCCTCCGAGCGTTTGCGTTCCGTGATGTCGCGCTGGATCGAAACCCAATGGGTGTACCAGCCGGTGCGATCTGCGACGGGCACGATGCTGAGCTCTTCCCAGAGCTCGCTGCCGTCCTTGCGGTAATTCAAGACCTCCACCACCACCGGTTTCCAGGCGCGAAGCGCCTTGCGGATGGTGCGCTTGGCTTCCGGGTCGGTGCCGGGGCCTTGCAAAATGCGCGGCGACTTGCCGATGACTTCCTCCGCCGTGTAACCCATCAAGCGGGTGAAAGCCTCGTTGACGTAGAGGATCTTTGGGCCGGGGTCGGTTACGGGTTCGGCTTCGGTGATCAGGATGGAGTCGCGCGCGTGCACGGCCACCGACTCCAACAAGCGCAGCCGCTCTTCGTCGCGCGTCCGCGCGGTGACGTCACGCAGGAACACCATGAATCCCTCCTCGTCGGCCACGACGGTTGCCTCCAGCGTCACGTGCTCGCCGTTGGGCCGTTGCGCCGGAAGCTCCACCCGGCCGTGGCGCAACGCCTCCGCCGCTGGCGGCAGGAAGCCCGAGAGGATGTCGCGCCGCGCCGGTGGCAAGCCGGGCGCGAGCACCGCGTCCTTAAAAGCTTCGCCGATCAACCGCTCGCGGGGGCAGCCCAAGACGGTTTCCACCGTCGGATTGGCGTCGATGACCAAGCCTTCCGGATCGACGAAGACGACGGCGTCGGGGTACTGGTCCCAGGTTCGTGCGGCCCGTCTGGTTCCAGGCGTCGCCTCCGGCAGCGGGAAGGGTTGCGGGGTCGCGGCCGGAACGGCATCGGAAAGGTTCGTAAGCATTGCGCAGGGCGCGGCCACCGGTTGGTCGGACCGGCAGCCGCCCAATGGTCACAACGGCCTCTCGACGCTGGAATTTAGGCGGAAGTTCGGGACGGGGCGGGCCGCCCCACCCGGCGCCGCGCGCCTCGCCCATCGCAGATGGCAAATGGCAGAGGAAGAAAAAAGCACGCCAGCCGCTCGCTCCCGCTCGGTCCTTCTACGCCACGGCTTCCTCGGCCGCGGCGACCAGGGCGTCCAACCCATACGGTTTGGCCAGCACCTTGCGGATGTTGAGGTCACCCAGTTCGGTCGGCGTCAAACCAAGGCTGTAACCGGTCGACACGACGATGGGGATGTTTGGGGTTTGCGCCCGGATCCGGCGGGCAACTTCGAAACCGTTCATCCGCGGCAGGCCGATGTCGAGCACCAACAGGTCGAACGGGCCGTGCTCCCGCAGCTTCTCCATCGCTTCAAAGCCGTCGACGGCGACGGTCACGAGCCAGCGGCGCTCGGCCAGGGCTTGGGCGAAGTATCCGATCAGTTCCGCTTCGTCATCCACCACCAGCACCGACCGCATCCCGCCACCGCCCGTCGCCACGGCCCCCGCGCTCATTTGGCAAGGAAATAGGCGCGTTGTTTGTCGGTCACCGGACGGTTCAAACGACCCAAGACGGAGAGCATGTCTTCCCAGACTTTCCGCTTCTCCGACAGGGCTTGGTTACGGAGCAGGTAAGAAGGGTGAAACGTCGCCATCACCGGGATGGCGCCGAACTCGTGCCAGCGTCCGCGCAAGTCGCGCATGGGCGCCATGACGCCGAACAGCCCGCGCATGGCCACGCCGCCCAGGGCGACCATCACTTGCGGGCGGATCGCGCGGATCTGGTCGCGCAGGTAGGGCAAGCACGCCTCCATTTCGGCCGGCGTTGGCGGCCGGTTCCCGGGAGTGTCCGGCGGCATGTCGGGCCGGCATTTGAGCACGTTGGCGATGTAAACCTCCTCACGCGAAAACCCCATCGCCTCGATGATGCGGGTCAGCAGTTCACCCGCCCGGCCGACGAACGGCTCGCCCCGGAGGTCCTCGTCGGCGCCAGGCGCCTCCCCGACGAACATCAGATCGGCCTCGGGGTTGCCCGTCCCGAAGACGACTTGGCGACGGGACGCGGCGAGGTGCGGACATTTGCGGCACGCGCGCACCACCTCGCGCAACGCTTCCAAAACGGGCGTCGCGACCTCCGGGGAGGCGAGGGTCACCGACGCGCCGAGCGCCGCGGTTTGCCAAGGGTCCAGCGCGTCCAGCGCGTCCGGCGCCGGCGGAATTTTCTTTGGGACCTCAACCGGCGGTTCGACGCCCATCGCCGCGACGGCCTCAATCCGGGTCAGCAAAGCCCGCGGGAAACGTTCCTGCCCGAGGCGTTCGCTCCGCTGCAGCTGCCGGATCAGGTATTCGAGGCCATCGTCGAAGGAGCTCATGGGCATGGACGCCGAGCGTAACGAAATCTTCCGGAATGGTGGAGACGAAATTCATCCAACGACCGGTCCGGGGGTGAAAAAAACCGAGTTGCCAAGCGTGCAGCATCGGCCTTGGGAACCCCCGGTCGCCGCCGCCGTAAACGGGGTCGCCGCACAACGGGTGCTTGAGGTGCTGCAGGTGCACCCGGATCTGGTGCGTGCGGCCGGTCCAGAGCCGGCAGTGGAGCAGGCTGCCCGCCTCCAGCGTCGCCGCGAGTGTGAAGGTCGTGCGGGCCGGGCGTCCACGGGCAACCACGGCCATCCGTTGGCGCCGCACCGGGTGCCGCCCGATCGGCGCCTCGCAATCGACGGGCGAGGGGACCAACGCGCCGCGGCAGATCGCCAAATACCACTTCACCACTTCGCGCCCGGCAAACTGCCGGCTCAAGCGCAGGTGCACCACGTCGGTTTTCGCCACCACGAGACAACCCGTGGTTCCCTTGTCGAGGCGGTGAACGATGCCGGGACGGACCTCCCCGCCGATGGACGAGAGCGACCCTGGACGGCTCAGCAACGCGTTTACCACGGTGCCGGCGCGGATGCCCGCGCCCGGGTGCACCGCCATGCCCGCCGGCTTGTCCAGCACCAGCAGGTCCTGGTCTTCGTGCAGCACCGGCAAGGGCAGGTCTTCAGCCACCAATCCGACCGGCTCCGGAGGCGGTTCGCGCACGAGGACCTCGTCGCCTGCGCGCACCACGTCGCGCGACCGGGCCGGCCCGCCGTTCAAAAGGATGAAGCCCCTGTCGATCAGGCGCTGCACCCGCGCACGGGAGAGGTGCGGCAGCGCGCGCGCGACGAAGGAGTCTAAACGCGTACGCGCCTCACCGGGCGCTGCGACCAAGCGCGTGGCCGGAGACGTCGCGCCCCGAGATCCGGCCGCTTCCGAAGGATCCATCACGGGGCGGCGTCAGCCGCAGCCTCACGCAGTTGCGAAAGCAACAGGGCCGGGTCGGGCGCCCGCATCAACGCCTCGCCGATCAACGCGCCGTCCACACCCGTCGCCGCCACCCGCTTCACGTCGCCCTCGGTCCGAATGCCGCTCTCACTCACCACCGTGAGCGTGTCGGGCACCCGCGGCGCTAAGGTTTCGGTGGTCGCAAGATCCAATTCGAAAGTCGTCAGGTCGCGGTTGTTGATGCCGAGGAAGGTTGCGCCGGCTCCCAGCGCCCGGTCGAGTTCGCTGGCATCGTGCACTTCGACCAAGCAGTCGATCCCGATCTCGCGACCGACCTGCAAAAGGTGGGTCAACGTCTTGAGGTCCAGCGCGGCGACGATCAGCAGCACGGCATCCGCCCCGGCCAAGGCGGCTTGGTAGATCTGGACCTCGTGCAAGGTGAAATCCTTGCGCAACAGCGGCCGGGTCGTGTGGCGCCGCACCAGGGCAAGGTAGTCCAAGTGACCTTGGAAGAAACGCTCGTCGGTCAGCACCGAAACGCAGTCGGCGTCCGCCGCCTCGAAACGCGCGGCCACTTGCGCGGGGTCAAAATCCCGGGCGATCACGCCTGCCGAAGGGGAGGCGCGTTTCACCTCGGCGATAAACCCAAAGGGTTGCTGCAAGAATTGACGCTCAAACCCGCGGTACTCCGGGCGCTGGCTCAGCACGCGATCCCGCCAGCCCTCGGTGTGGGCCAGCCAGGGCTCGATCTCGGTTTTCTTGTGGTCGACGATTTCGGCGAGACGGCTCATGCCAGACTTTGAACCCGCCGCGGACGATGACAAACGGCAAAGTGTGGGAAACCGAGTTCCGCGTTCCGCGTTCCGAGTTCCGAGTTCCGGGTTCCGAGGTAGCGGGCGGTTTGAACCGGCGCAACAGCGTGGTGGGGCTAGACGTCTTTTGCGGCACGCCGCGATGGGCGGAGCCGAGGTGGGACCTGCGATGAAGGTCCAGCTGCCGTCTCAAACCGCCCGGCGCTCGGCGGGACCAGGGACAGCACTTCTTTGCCGGCCGGGTTTTCGCCCCACCGGCGTCGCCCGCGAGTTCCCGCTCGAAACCCGCAACGCGGAACGCGGAAGTTGCCTCAGGCCCCACCGGGTCACCCGCGATCTCCGGCCCCACGTCTCCGTCTCCGAAACACTTTCGCTTCGAAAGTTCAGGCTTGACTCCATCTTTCGGCAGAGGATAACTAGCGGCGCCAGGTCGGGACGGTCGTCGGGGCTCTCCTGTGCGGCCGGACGTCTTGGCATTTGCCGCCCCCCTCGGATCGCAAAGACCCCGCGCGTGGCGGCGCTTTCAGCACATCACCCCCCATGAAACGTCCCTCTTTGCTCGCCTTCCTGTTTACCCCCTTTGTCTGCGTCACGGCGGTCCTCAGCATCCTCCAGGCGGCGCCTGCGGTCGCGCAGAAAGTCACGATTCCCATCATCGTCAAGGACACCACTTCCAACTACTGGCAGATCGTCCTCGCTGGCGCGCGCAAAGCCGGTAAGGACCTGGGCGTTAACGTCCCCGAGTTGGGTGCGCAGTCGGAATCGGACATCAATGGCCAGATCTCCATCCTGGAAAACGCCGTGTCCGGCAACCCTGCAGCCATCGTCATCTCGCCGACGCAGTTCCAAGCCCTCGGCAAGCCCATCGACGAGGCGGCCAAGAAGGTCAAGATCATTGGCATCGATTCGGCGGCCGATTCGAAGGCGTTCGTCTCCTTCTTAACGACCGATAACGTCCAGGGCGGCCGGGTGGCGGCCGACGGGCTCGCGGCGGCTATCGCGGCGAAGTACGGCAAACCCGAAGGTGACGTCGCCCTGATCACTTCGTTGCCCGGCGTCGGCTCCCTCGACCAACGCGCCAAAGGCTTCAAGGAACAGATCGCCGCCAAATACCCAGGCCTGAAGCTTGTGGCGGACAAAGTCGCGGACGGCCAAGCCACCACCGGGCTGAACATCATGACCGACCTGATCACCGCCAACTCGAACCTCCGCGGCGTGTTCGCCTCGAACCTCATCATGGCGCAAGGCGCCGGCCAAGCCATCGCGGAAAACAAGATGGCGGACAAGATCAAGCTCATCGGCTTCGATTCGGACAACAAGCTGGTTAAGTTCCTGTCGGACGGCACCATCGCAGCGCTCGTCGTGCAGGATCCTTTCCGCATGGGGTACGACGGGGTCAAAACCGCGCTCGCGGCCTCCAAAGGTGAGCAGGTGACGGCGAACGTGGACACGGGCGCCAACCTGATCACCAAGGAGAATATGAACGACGCCCGCTCCCAGGACCTCATCAACCCGAAGCTCAAATAAAGGTTGCCTTGGCCCTCACGCCGACTGACGGGATTTCACCGGGAGTGCCTCCTGCGGCGGGTGCCTCCCCGCTGCTCGTTTTGGAGGGGTTGGACAAGCGCTTCGGCGCGACCCACGCGCTGAAGCGGGTCAACCTCTCCTTCGCACCCGGCGAAATCCACGCCATCGTCGGCGAAAACGGCGCCGGTAAATCGACGCTCATCAAAATGCTGACGGGCGTTTACCTTCGGTCGGCCGGCGAGGTCCGGTGGCAAGGACGTCCGGTGGCGTTGGCGACCCCGCACGAGGCGATCGAACTCGGCATCAACGCCGTCCACCAAGAAGTGGTGCTTTGCCCGCACCTCACCGTCTCAGCGAACCTCTTCCTCGGAGACGAAAAGGTGCGGACGGGCCTGCTGCAGCACCGGACCATGGTTCGGGAGGGCCAAAAAATCCTTGATGGCATCGGGTTCAAGCTCCCGGCGGGCGCCCTCCTAGGCGAGCTCACCATCGGCCAGCAGCAGCTCGTCGCCACCGCCCGCGCGGCCATGCGCGGCACCAAGTTCCTCATCTTCGACGAACCCACGGCTTACCTCACCCGACAAGAGGCGGCGCAACTTTTCGCCCTGATCCGCCGGCTCAAAGGCGAGGGGGTCACCATCGTCTACATCTCCCACCGGTTGGAAGAGGTGTTCCAGTTGGCCGACCGGGTTTCGATCCTGCGCGACGGAAACCTCGTCTCCACGCAACGGGTGGCCGACACGAACGAGGAGGCGCTCATCGCCGGGATGATCAACCGGTCACTCGACCAGATCCATTATAAGGAGACCATCCCGTTCGGCGACGAGATCCTGCGCACCGAAAGCCTCACCGGCCACGGTTTCAACAACGTCTCGGTACGGGTGCGGGCAGGCGAAGTCATCGGCCTTTACGGCCTGATCGGCGCCGGCCGGAGCGAATTCGTGCAGAGCCTCTTCGGTCGGTTTCCCAAGACCAGCGGCCAGATTTTTTGGAAGGGTCAGCCGGTGGAGATCCGGCATGAGAA
>CAXUNV010000171.1:0-9150 GCA_964252355.1 uncultured Chthoniobacterales bacterium
ATCTGCTCGTCGGCAGTGACGGCGACGACGCCGTGCGTCACCGGTTCGGCGCGCGGGCCGATCGGGTGTTGGACGAGTCTGAGCGCGGGAAAAACCGGTCCGTGCTTTATCGGCTGCGACCGGGCGCACCCTGAGGATCCGCGTTCCGGATGGTACGGCCAGGCTTGGTAGGGCGAGAGGTGTCATCCGAGACCCCACCGGGCTCGAACCATCCCCCGGGCGGCATCGCAGGCGACCCGGTGGGGCGAAAACCCGGCCGGCAAAGAAGAGCGCCTCTCGGGGTGGAGTTCCGTCGGGCGGTTTGAGCCGGCGCGAACGGTCTTGAAAGCGGCTTCGGCCCAGCGCGATTCGTCACCGGGCCTGGCGGCTTCGGTTCTGGTTCCGGCCCGGCGGCGGGTAAGGTAAAACACCTTTTGACCAGGCACGAGAGACCCGCCACCTGCCGCGTCTGTCCCACCCCCTTTTCCCCGTCGGCACGCACTTTCCTTTTGCCATTAGAAAAATTAATACTAGCCTCTTTTGGCCCCGGCCGAACCCCCGGAACATGGGCGCCTTTTTATGTTGCGTAACCGCGTTGACCTCTTATCCTCGGGCGCTCGAGTTAGGACGTGCCGCGTTTTGAACACCCCTACGCCAATCCAGGAACCGTCGGCTCGCCGGTCCCGTCGGACGCCGTACGCTTGAAGGTCGCATGGCCAATTTTTTCCCACGCTGGACCAATTACCTGCCGCTGAAGATCCTCTTCTGCCTCCTCGTGCTCGGGGGCGTGGCGTCCGCGGCCTATTGGTATTATCTGACGCCGGAGTACATGCGGGTCGGCTACCAGCCGGTGCAGCCGGTGCCGTTCTCGCACGACCTCCACGTCACCCAACTCAACATCGACTGCCGGTATTGCCATTCCTACGTGGAGGTCTCGTCGCATTCGAACGTCCCCACGACGCAGACGTGCATGAACTGTCACCAGCAGATCCAGGCCAACAACCCCAAGCTGGCCGCGGTGCGCGACAGTTGGCAGAGCGGTAAGCCGCTCGAGTGGGTGCGCATCCACCAAGTGCCGGATTTTGCCTACTTCAACCACGCCGTGCACGTGAACCGCGGCGTGAGCTGCGTGAACTGCCACGGTCAGATCAACCACATGTCGGTCGTCTACCAGCACGAATCCCAGACCATGGGTTGGTGCCTGGATTGCCACCGTCATCCGGAGAACAAGCTGCGACCCGTCGCGGAGGTCTTCAATTTGGATTGGAAGCCCGACGGGGGCCAAACCCAGAGGGAACTCGGCACCCAGCTTAAAGCAGCTTGGAACATCAACCCGCCGCAGAACTGCGCGGGGTGTCACCGCTGATGAAACGAGTTTTTCACCATCCGCCCGCCAAGAGCACCGGTCGCCGCTACTGGCGCAGCGTGGAGGAGTATGCCGACACGCCCGAGTTTCGCTCCTGGCTGTCGCGCGAGTTTCCGGACGGTGCCGCCGAGCTGGAGGCGGACGGCGTTTCGCGCCGGAACTTTCTCCGGTTGATGAGCGCGTCGCTGGCGCTGGCCGGGGTTGGCTTGAGCGGCTGCCGCCGGCCGCAAAGCTACATCATCCCTTACACCAAAAGCGTCGAGTGGTTGATCCCCGGCAAAGCCGTGCTTTACAGCACCTCCCTGCCGGGGCGCTTGGGAGGGTGGCCGCTCATCGCGACGACCTTTGAAGGGCGTCCGACGAAGCTCGAAGGCAATCCGCTCGTGCCGTTCAGCAACGGCGGCACCGACGCGCTTGCCCAGGCCTCGATCCTGCAGTTGTACGATCCGGACCGGGCCCGCACCTTCCTGCACGAGGGCAAAGAGACGACGTCCCAGGCGTTCGACGACTATCTCAAGAACGTCGCGCGCGAACTCGCCGCCAAGGGCGGCGCTGGGTTTGCCCTGCTGATCGACGAGCAATACTCGCCGACCCGGGACCGGTTGCTGGCGGCCTTCAAGGCGCAATTTCCACAAGCCAATTTCTATTCGGACGAACCGCTGGGGTACGGCGAAGCGCACGCCGCTTCGGCGGCGTTGTTCGGCGGCGACGTCCTGGTGCGTCCAGCCTTCGCCAACGCCGACGTCGTCGTCTCCCTCGACGCAGACTTCCTTGGCCAGGAGCAGGGCATCGACATCGTGCGCGATTTCGCCAACCGGCGGCGCGCCCATGGTTCGGCGCGCGGGATGAACCGCCTCTACGTCGTCGAAAACCGCTACACCCTCACGGGCGGGATGGCGGACCACCGCTTGCGTTGTCCGGCCTCTCAGGTGCCGGCTTTTGCCGTGGCTTTGGCCAAGCAAGTGGCGGCCGCGACCAACGACCGCGTGCTCACCGCCCTCGCGGGCCAGATCCAAGACAACGGCAGCCAGTTCGATCCCAAATGGCTGACGGAATGCGCGAACGACCTCGTCGCCCGCAAAGGCCGTGGCATGGTGCTGATCGGCGCGCGCCACCCGGCTTGGGTGCAGGGCGTGGTTTTGGCCCTTAACAATGCCTTGGGCGCGTTCGGTTCGACGCTGAACGTCTTCGAAGCGCCGCGGGTGCGCACCGCCAGCCTGAGGGAACTCACCGCCAACATTAAGTCGGGCGCGGTGAACCGCCTTTTCATCCTGGGCGGCAACCCGGGGTACACCGCGCCGGTCGACGTGCGCTGGCCCGAAGTGCAGAAGGGCGTCGCGGAAGTCGTGCGGCTCGGGTATTACGTCGACGAAACGGCGCCCGGCACGCAATGGCACATCCCGGAGGCGCACTTCTTGGAGGCTTGGGGCGACCAGCGTGGTCCCGAGGGCACCTACCTGCCGGTGCAGCCGATGATCCTGCCGCTCTTTGGCGGGCTCAGCGTGATCGACCTCCTGGCCAAGCTCCTCGGCGTACCTGCCGGGGTTGAAGCCGTGCGCGAAACCTTCAAAGGGGTTGCCCAAGGTGACGATTTCGAAGGGGCTTGGACCCAACTGCTCCGCGAGGGGTATGCGCGCGGCACCGCGTACGCCCCGGCGCGCCGCGAGTTCAACCCGAACGGCCTGCCCGACCTGCTCAAGACGGCAACGCCGATGCCGGCACCGGTCAACCCGAGCGCCCTGGAGGTGGTTTTTCCGGCCGACTACAAAGTCGAGGACGGCCGTTACACCAATAACGCGTGGTTGCAGGAGTTGCCGGATCCGATCACGAAGTTGACCTGGGATAATGCCGCCCTCGTCAGCAAATCGACGGCGCGGGCGCTGAACGTGGAGCTCGGCGACTTGGTGGAAATCACCGTGGGTGACCGCCGCCTGCAGGCCGCCGTCCTGGTGGCTCCGGGGCACGCCGATTATTCGGTGACGTTGCCGCTTGGCTACGGCCGCTCGGCGGTGGGCAAGGTGGGTCGCGGCACCGGGTTCAACGCTTACGAACTGCGGACTTCGGCCGCTCCCTACGTGGCCACCGGCGCGACGGTCCGGCTGGTGCAGAAGGGCGGTTATCACCTCGTCCAAACCCAGCAGCACCACAGCATGGAGGGGCGCAACCTGGTCCGGGAAGGGACCGTGGAGGAGTACGACAAGACGCCGGAGTTCGCTCAAAAAATGGGCGAGGACGCCGAGATCCCGCCGAACATCTCCCTCTATTCGCACCCGCCGCTCAATGCGCCCAACCAATGGGCGATGGTCGTCGACCTAAACACCTGCACCGGTTGTTCCGCCTGCGTGATCGCCTGCCAGGCGGAGAACAACATCCCGATCGTCGGCAAAGATCAGTGTGACCGCACCCGCGAGATGCATTGGATCCGGGTCGACCGCTATTTCGCCAGCGCGGACGGCGACCAGAACAACCCACGGTTGGAAGAAGAACCGGAAATGGTGATGGAGCCGATGATGTGTCAGCACTGCGAGAATGCGCCGTGCGAGACCGTCTGCCCCGTCAACGCGACCATCCACAACGAAGAAGGCCTCAACGTGATGGCCTACAACCGGTGCATCGGCACCCGTTACTGCTCGAACAATTGCCCGTTCAAAGTGCGGCGGTTCAACTTCTTCAACTACAACGACCGGCCGGTGCTCGACAAGATTGAGCATGGCTTGCCTGGGTTCCAGGGAAAACAGGAGATGTACCTGGGTCCGCTCGCCCGTTGGGGCATGGACGAGATCGTCAAGCTGCAGAAAAACCCGAACGTCACCGTGCGTTCTCGCGGCGTGATGGAGAAGTGCACCTATTGCGTGCAACGGATCGAGACTGCCAAGATCCAGCAGCGGGTGAAGGCCGGTGTGGACGGCGATTTGTCGCTGCCGACCGATTCAGTCCGGTCAGCCTGCCAACAGGCGTGTCCGACCGAGGCGATCGTGTTCGGCGACCTCAAGGACCCGAACAGCCGGGTTTCCAAGTTGCGCGGTCTGCCGCAAAACTACCACCTGCTCGCCTACCTCAACATCCAGACCCGGACCAGTTACTTGGCGCGGTTGCGCAACCCGAACCCGAAGATGCCGGGCTCGGAAAAAGTGGGTAAGATCAACGCCGAACACGAACCTGGCGGCAAGGAGGGCGTGGGGAGCGCGCCTGGGCCGGCCGCCCAAAACGAAAATCCTGCGGAGGAAACGCACCATGGCTGAGACTGCAGCCGCAACGAGCACCGTCGCGTTCGAAGAACGCATGCCCCGGCCTCCTTTGGTGGAACACGGGCGATCCATGGCGTGGATCACCGACCGGATCTGCGGCATCGTGGAGATGAAGACGCCGCTCTGGTGGTACGTGACCGTCGGGATCACCGGGTCGATTGCCGCCCTAGGGGTATTCTGCATCTTGTACCTCCTGTTCACCGGCGTCGGCGTCTGGGGCAATAACGTGCCGGTCGGCTGGGCGTGGGACATCACCAACTTCGTGTTTTGGATCGGCATCGGGCACGCTGGCACGCTGATTTCGGCCATCCTCTTCCTCACCCGGCAAAAGTGGCGGACGTCCATCAACCGCGCGGCAGAGGCGATGACGTTGTTCGCCGTGATTTGCGCCGGCATTTACCCCGGCATCCACGT
Organism: uncultured Chthoniobacterales bacterium; assembly: GCA_964252355.1. Lineage (GTDB taxonomy): Bacteria > Verrucomicrobiota > Verrucomicrobiia > Chthoniobacterales > JAFAMB01 > CAXUNV01. The sequence goes on from CAXUNV010000171.1 coordinate 5,008, forward strand.
CGGGCGCGTCTGGATGGTTTGGTTCATGGCGCCCGTGCCCAATCCCAACTGGATTTGGCCGAACTTCCGGAGCCCGCTGCTTTGGGACGTTTTCGCGGTCTCCACTTACTTCACGGTGTCAGTCCTCTTCTGGTTTTTGGGTTTGGTGCCCGATTTGGCGACGTTGCGCGACCGGGCCCGTAGCGCCGTGGGACGGTTCGTCTACGGGGTGCTGGCCCTGGGTTGGCGTGGCGGCAACCGCCAGTGGCGTCACTACGAGATGGCCTACCTGATCCTCGCGGGCCTTTCGACGCCGCTGGTGCTCTCGGTCCACTCGACGGTGTCGTTCGATTTCGCCACCTCCGTGCTGCCGGGCTGGCACACGACCATCTTTCCGCCCTATTTCGTCGCAGGCGCCATCTTCGGCGGGTTCGCCATGGTGCTCACGCTCATGCTGCCCGCGCGGGAAATCTACCAGCTGCACGACGTCTTCACGTGGAACCACATCGACGTGATGTGCAAAATCATCCTCTTGACTGGTTCGATCGTCGGCTACGCCTACTGCATGGAGTTCTTCGTGGCTTATTACGGCGCCAACTCCTTCGAGCGTTTCGCCTTTCTGAACCGTTACTTCGGCCCGTACTGGTGGGCGTCGTGGTCGATGTTCTTGTGCAACGTCATCATCCCGCAGCTCTTCTGGGTGCGCGCGTTCCGGCGCAACCTCATCACGGTCTTCTTTGTGAGCATGTGCGTGAACGCTGGCATGTGGTTTGAGCGGTTCGTCATCATCGTGACGTCGTTGCACCGCGACTTTCTGCCCTCCAGTTGGGGCATGTTCCACCCGACCTGGGTCGACATGCTCACCTTCCTCGGGACGTTCGGCATTTTCCTGACCTTGTTCCTTCTCTTCGTCCGGTTCCTGCCGATGGTGGCGATTGCCGAGGTGAAGGGCGTGTTGCCCCAAGCCGACCCACACTACGTCTCCGTCCAGATCCCGGGCGGCACGTTGACCACCGAGGAGGTGCACCCATGAGCGCCGCCGCCGCGCGTCGCCCACCGTTTGGGGTCGTGGCGGAGTTCGCCTCGGTGCCCGAATTGTACCACGCCGCGGAGCGGGTCCGGGATGCCGGGTACCGGTTCTGGGACGTGCACACGCCTTTCCCCGTCCACGGCATGAACAAGGCGATGGGTTTGGGCAAAAGCCCCCTCGGCTACATCATCTTCTGCGGCGGGCTCACTGGGTTCGTCACGGCGCTCTCCCTGGAGTTCATCCCTTCCTCGATCCTTTACCCGATGATCGTGCACGGCAAGCCGGTGAACTTCTACACCGTGCCCGCTTTCTTCCCGATCATGTTCGAGTTGACCATCCTTTTTTCGGCGTTCACGGCCTTCTTCGGGGTTTTCGTACTCAACCGGTTGCCACGGTTGCATCATCCGATCTTCGAGTATTTGCCGTTCCGACGGGCGACCAACGACGCTTTTTTCTTGGTGATTGAGTCGGGCGACCCGAAGTTTTCCGAGGTGGGGACGCGCGATTTGTTGGCGAGCGCCGGCGGCAAAGACGTCAAGCTCGTCTACCCGCATGATTAAGAATTTCCTCATCGTCACCGTGTTGCTCTGCGTCGTCGCAGTCGCCGTACTCGGGTTCCAGGGAGAACACCGGAGTGCGCCGCCGATTGAGTTCTTTAGTGACATGAAGCGGCAGTCGAAGCTCAAGTTCCAAAAACCTTCAGAGTTCTTTTCGGACAACCGCGGCGGCCGGCCGCCGGTGAACGCCACCATCCCGATGGGCTACGACATTCCTGGTCACCCCTTTCAGAATGCGGGCGTGCCGAACGACGTGCGCTCACCCTTGGGCGAGTTCACGGCCGGTACGGACTATTACAACACCGGCAAAATGGGTGATCAGTGGGGCACGGGCATCCCGCTGCCGGCAACCGCGGACCTCGTGGAGCGGGGCAAAAAATTTTACACGATCTACTGCTCCGCATGCCACGGCGCGACGGGGCAGGGGAACGGGATCACCTCGAAGTACGGTCTGCTCGGGATCGCGAACTACCACCAAGACAAATACCGTCAGATGGCGGACGGCCAAATCTTCAACACGATCACCAACGGCTACAATTCGATGATGGCCTATGGTGACAAGGTCACCGTCAAAGACCGTTGGGCGGTGGTGGCCTACGTGCGTGCCCTGCAGAGAACCCAGTTTGCCAAGCTGGCGGACGTGCCGGATGACCAGCGCCAAGCCCTCGAGGAGGCGAAACCGTGAGCGCTCACGCCCACGCCGCGCCTCAACCCGAGTCGTTCGACGGCAAGCACCTCAGTCGCGTGCTGCTCATTCTCCTCGGCATCGGCCTGGCGTCGTTGCTGGTGAGCCTCGGCTTTGGCTTCTTTAATCCTGCGGGCAGCGACCTGCGGCGCCAGTTCGCGTTCTCGTGGCTGTTCGCCTTCATCTACTTCTTCACCCTCCTCGTCGGGGCGTTCTTCTGGATTTTGGTGCACCACGCGACCGATTCGGGTTGGGGGGTCCTCGTCCGGCGGCAGATGGAGAATCTCGCCTTCCTGCTTCCTTGGATGGTGCTCTTCTTCCTCCCGCTGTTTGTTTTCCGACGGGACATCTGGGCGTGGATCACGGTCAAGGACGCCGCGCACGTGGACCCGTCCTTCCAAGCCAAACACGGCTATTTCGAGCTTCCCGTCGGCGGGGTGACGGTGCCTTTCTTTTGGGTTCGTGCCGTGCTTTACTTCGTGTTCTTTGGCCTGGCGTCCTGGTACTTCCGGCGGACGTCGGTTCGCCAAGATGGCGACGGCGACCCGCGTTGGACGGTGCAGATGCGCGGCGTCTCCTTCGTCTGCCTCATCCTTTTTGCGCTCAGCGTGACGTTCTTCTCCTTCGATTGGCTGGCGTCCCTCGACTACCATTGGGCGTCGACGATGTGGGGTGTCTACATCTTCGCGGGCGCGGCCGGTGCCGGGATGGCGTTGCTCATCCTCGTCGTGCTCGGCTTGAAGAACGCCGGTTACCTCGCCGCCGTGAACGAAGAGCACTACCACATGATGGGTAAGCTGCTTCTTACCTTTTCTATCTTTTGGGGTTACATCGGGTTCAGCCAGTACATGCTGATCTGGTACGGCAACATCCCGGAAGAGACCCAATGGTTCCTGCGGCGGAATGTCGAGTCGTGGAACGTCCTCAGCACGTTCCTCGTGGTGGGGCGCTTCTTCATCCCGTTTTTGTATCTTTTGTTCCAGTACACGAAACGTGAGCCGAAGTTCCTCGCCTTCATCTGCGTTTGGGTGTTGGTCATGCACGTCCTCGACACTTACGTCACGGTGCTGCCGTTCATGCACCCGGCCGGTTTCCAGGTGAACGTGCTCGACTTGCTCTCCCTGTTTGCGATCGGTTGCCCACTTGCCTTCCTTTTTTTGCGGACGATCGGGACGGTGCCGCTGTTCCCGTCGCGCGACCCGCGCCTGATCGAGTCGTACAAACTCAGCAATTGACCCCATGGAACGCCCTTCTCGGAACGGCAAAGTGCCGCTGTCGCTCCTGCTCACCGGGTTGGTGGTCGTGCTGTTGTTTGCCGGATTGGTTTCCCTGATCGCGTGGCAACGTTCGTCCGTGCCGACGTACGACGAGGAAGTGACCCGGCAACGTCTGAAGAACTTGGCCGACCTCAACGCGGACAACGACAAAGTCCTCAACCATTACCGGTGGGTGGACCGCGCCAAAGGGGTTGTGGGCATCCCGATCGATCGGGCGAAGCAACTGGTCTTGGCTGACCTTGAGGCCAACAAGCCGCACCCGGCTGGACCGGTGAATCCGCCGGTCCCGGCTCCGAACGCGGCGGGCGGCACTGCGCCGGTCGCCAACCCGGCCGCCTCGCCGTCACCCGCGGCGGGGGTGCAACCGGCCAATCCTGCCCCGGACGGCGCGGCACCTCCTGCACCGATCGCCAACCCGCAGTCGGTGCCGGCGCCTTCGCCCTCGGCCACCCCGGCACCTTCGCCGGCGGGTGCCAACCCCTGAGAACCGGACTTCCTTTGCCATCACCTTCTCCCATGTTGGAAACCGCCGCTTACCCGATCAACGCCGGACGTGACCAGCGCCTCGGCCAAATCGCCATCGGTTTTTACTTGGCCAGTGGCACGGCGTGGCTG
>CAXUNV010000172.1:0-9131 GCA_964252355.1 uncultured Chthoniobacterales bacterium
CCGACTCGTTTTTCCAAAATTACCGACCGGGCTGGATCAGCCTCGGGCCGAGCCCTCTTCCAAACGGCCAAACCTACGGCCCGACGGAGGCGCCAGTCAGCGGCCGGGTCAACGCCATCGCCGTCGACCCCACAAACCCCGACGTCGTCTACGTCGGCCCTGCCCAGGGCGGCGTCTTTCGGTCGACCGACGGCGGTAAGACGTGGTTCCAACTCCTGAAGAACGCCCGGTCCCTCGCGATCGGTGCGCTCGCTGTCGACCCACGCAACCAAGACCGGCTCTTCGTCGGGACCGGCGAAGGCAACTTCGCGCTCGACAGCCACTACGGCGCGGGCCTCTACGTCGTGGAGAATGCCCGGTCGGACGCCGCGCGGCTGACGGGCCCGTTCAACCTTGACGCCGCGGGCCAGAACGTCTTGGGACTGCGCGCGATCACTGCGGTCCTCATCGACCCGAACGACGACAACGTCGTGTTCGTCGGCACCTCCAGTGCGTACGGGGGTCTGGGCGGGAACGTTCCCACGGCTGCGCCGCCGCGCGGCCTTTACCGGACGACCAACCTGTTCAGCGCCAAACCGACTTTTGCCCGGCTCCAAGTCGGTCCAGGCGTCGACACCCGGGTGACCTCGGCCGTGCTTGACCCATCCAATCCAAACCGGCTGATCTTGAGCATCTTCGGCAACCTCCCCGGCACTTCGGCCGCGGACACCAACCCGACGGGCGGCCTTTTCCGCACGGAAAACGCCCTCGCCGTCGACCCGACCTTCACCCGCGTCTCGGTCCGCGGCACTGCGGACCGTAATCTCCCCCTGGACACCAACGTCAAATTGGCCGCGGCACGCGAACCAGGCAGCGGCCGCACGATCGTCTTGGCCGCGACGGACGAACGGGCGCTCACCAACCAAAAAGACCCGAAGACCGGCGAACCAATTCCGTACATCGACCAGGGCGTAGTCCGAAGGTCGGTCGACGGCGGCAAAACCTTCGTCCCGAGCGTCGACGGCTTGCACGCCGACAGCCACGCGATCGCCGTTGCCCCATCGGACGGTCGGGTGGTCTACACGGGCAACGACGGCGGCATCTGGCGTTCCACCGACGGCGGACGCACGTGGCAAGACCTCAACCGCTTCGGCTTGTTCGCCACCCAATTCCAAAGCGTGGCGGTCCACCCGACGGTGCGCGGGTTCCTCATCGGCGGCACCCAGGACAACGGGACCGAATTCCTGAGGTACGGAAAACCGTTCGTGCGCGCCGATTACGGCGACGGCGGGTATACCCTCATCGACCAGAGCGCGACCGACGGCGAGCGGGTGACCATGTATCATACCTACTTCAACGCCACCGGCGACTTGATCGGCTTTGGGCGCACCACGAAGACCTCGTGCGCCCAGGAGGGTGAGTGGTCCTTTTTCGGGATTTACGGCGGCACCGTTGATCCGACCGTGCATTGCGACGGCTACACGGACCATTTCAACGGGATCGGGATCAACGACCATGTCAACTTCTACGCGCCGATCGCCCTTGGGCCGGGACGACCGAACACCGTCTATTTCGGAACCGACCGGCTTTACCGCTCGATCGACCGCGGCGCGAACATGCGCGTGGTCAGCCAAGCCCCGCTGGCGCCCGCGGCGCCGGGGGCGTCGGTCGGGACCACGATCAGCGCCATCGGGATCGCCCCGCAGGATGACGAGGTGCGCTTGGTCGGGCTCTCCAACGGCCAAGTCTTCGGGACGGCCAACGGCTCGACGAAACTCCTCGACGTAACCGGCCCGATCCCCGCCAGTTACGTGACCCGGGTGGCAATCGATCCGACGAACGCCAACGTCGCCTACGTGGCCCTCAACGGCTATGGCCTTTTGGAGGGGCAACAGATCTGGAAGACGGTGGACTTGGTGAACGCGCTCCGCGCCAACCAAGTGCCGACTTGGACGCCGGCGAGCGCCGGTTTGCCCGACGTTTCGGTGAACGGGCTGGCCATCGACCCGAACCGGCCCACGGACGTCTATGCAGGCACCGACCGTGGGGTCTTCTTCTCGGACGATGGTGGTCGGACCTGGGCTCGCTACGGGGTCGGTTTGGCCCAAGTGGAGGTCTACGACTTGGCGATCCAGGCGAAGTACCACGTGCTCTACGCCGCCACCCACGGTTTGGGTATTTGGGGCGTGCAGACTTGGTCGAGCTTCCCGTTCGCGCCTTTGGCGACCGCAGATCGCCCGTAGCCGATGGTGCGGGGACGACGCGGGCCAAGTGGGCGCGGGCGTCCCCGCCCGTAAGGTAGCACCGACGCTCCCCTGCCGCCCGCCCGGTTCCAGGACGGGCGGCACGCCGCGCTCCCCTACGCAGGTTGTACCCCGCCAGAATAGGCCGTGCTGCCCCACCCCGGGCCCGCATTGCGGCGTCCGCCAAACGGCCCGAAGGCCACCTACCCTGAGGGGTCGTTCAGCCAGAAATCCGTGGACGGGCCCGTTCCCGAGCGCCTGCGTGGTGTAGTGTGCAGGCAGTGAAAGAGCCTGATTCTGCTTCTCCGGACTTCGAAGCGTTGATGACCACCGACCTGCAGCTGGACGCTGGTTGGGACGAGATCGTCCACGACGAGGACAGCAAAGCCGAATACGAATGCCTCTGCGTTTACCTGACCCAGGATGAATTCGCCGAGCTTTCCGAGGTTTTGGTCGACGAGTGTTCGCCGCGTCAGGCGCGCAACGTTCTGGAGTGTTTCCGGGCCCTGCTCGAGCGCTCGGCGTTTCTAAACAAACATCTGGAACCGGGTGATGTGGAAAAGCGCATCGGCCTGCTGAACGCCGCCCTCGATTTCCTGTCCGAACAAGGGGACCGGTGACCGGCACCGGAGCGGCCTCACGGTCGCCTTCGGTTTGAGCAGGTTCGAACCACCGGCTGCGCCGAGCGCCGGCAGGACTAACAGGTCAACGCGAGCACGTAACCTTCCGGGTAGGCGAACGAGCGGGTCCAATTGGTGAAATGGCCCTCGGCATCCGACGCCGTGATCGCGCGCATTTCGCCGTCGCGAGGCTCGCGCTCCAACACCGGAAAAACCATCTGAGCCGCTTGGCCCCAATCTGAGGCCGCATCGGAAATCCGAGAGTGCGAAACGCCCACCAGGCATTTGACGCTCCTTCCGTCGGCCAGGGTGGCCTCCAGCACAAAATACCTCCCCGGACAGGCACACAGCCCGGGGCTGGCGCGCCTGCCCCAAACGGGGTTTTGCAGCGTTGGGTCTTTGCGTCTCATGCAGGTTGCGATCCTTCTGGGCGCCAGGCGGATTTTCCTTGCCTCTCTTCGTCCGTCCGCCGCCCAAAGGATGCCGTGGTCTTAGCGCGGGGTGCGGCCCAGCCGCACGCGGAAACCGTTTGAAGCGCGTTTTCCGTTTGCCGGCTTTTGCAATCCGCACGGTCCATACGAGCAATCCCAACGATTTCTGCAGGACCGTCCCTCGACCCCCCAGAACCCGATGCGGGTGTCGGGCCTATTCGGGCCTATTCGGGCCGAGTCGTCGACGGCGCGCCGGAGCGAACGGGCACCCCGACCATCGCACAAGGTCCCGGTCTGACCCGGCGTCCAACCCCCGGCGGTGCGGTCGGCGTATAGAGGTGGTGAGCACCGTCTGGATCCTCGGCGACCAACTCTCCGTCGACAACGCCGCGTTGCGGGAAGCCGACAAGCGAACCGCCGTCGTGCTGATGATCGAGTCTAAGGCGCGCAGCCAGCGCGTGCGTTACCACAAAAAAAAGCTCGTCTTGATCTTTTCCGCCATGCGCCACTTCGCGCGCGACCTCCAAGCGCGCGGTTGGCGGGTCGATTACCACCATCTGCCTGACACTCCGGATTTCCTCGACGGCTTGCAGCGTCATGTCGCGCGCCACTCCCCCGACGAAATCCTGATAGAAGCGCCGAACGACTGGCCCATGACCGAGGTCGTCTCCGGGCTGCAGAAGACGCTCCCGATCCGGATGCGGCCCACGCGCCACTTCATCTCGTCCCGAGAAGATTTCCGCCGTTGGGCGGGTCGTTCCCGGCGGCTGCTCATGGAGTTGCATTACCGCCGGCTGCGGAAAGAGACCGGTTACTTGATGCGCGACGGTGAGCCGGAAGGCGGTCAATGGAATTACGACGCCGAGAATCGACGCACGCACCGGGATTGGCAACGGCTCGACCGGCCCCGGCCAACCCGGCGTCCCTCCGCGCCGCCCGACGGGCTTACGAGGGAAGTCATGGCGATGGTCGACGAACATTTCCCGGACAACCCCGGCGACACGGCAGGGTTTTGGCTGCCCGTTGACCGGCCCGGGGCTTTGGAGTGGCTCGATGCCTTCGTGCGGGAGCGCCTGCCCCACTTCGGCGCCTTTGAAGACCTGATGGTGCAAGGTGAACCGACGCATTACCACTCGGTGCTCTCGCCCCTCCTGAACCTCGGCTTGCTCTCGCCGCGGGAGTGTGTGGAGGCGGCCATCGACGCGTACCGGAGAGGCGCGGCGCCTCTAAACTCGGTGGAAGGCTTTGTGCGTCAAATCATCGGCTGGCGAGAGTTCATCAACGGCGTTTACTGGCTGAAGATGCCCGAGTACAAAAAGTCGAATCACCTAGGGGCCGAGCGGCCCCTGCCAAGTTGGTTCTACACGGGCGAGACCGAGATGAATTGCCTGCACCAAGCGCTCCGGCAGGTCATCGATCTCGGGTACAATCACCACATCCAAAGGCTCATGGTGCTCGGTAATTTTTTCCTGATCGCGGGCACCAAGCCGCAAGAAGCGGAGCGTTGGTTTCTCGAGATGTACGTGGACGCCTACGACTGGGTGATGGCAGCCAACGTGCTGGGCATGATCCTCTACGCGGACGGCGGCTACATGGCGACCAAACCCTACGCCGCGGCCGCGAGCTACATCAACAAGATGAGCGATTATTGCCGGCACTGCCGGTTTCAGCCGACGGTCCGCCACGGGCCAGACGCCTGCCCTTACAACTTTTTGTTTTGGGACTTTTTCGACCGGAACGCCGATGCGCTGCGCGACAACGCGCGGGTGAACGTGCTGATCCGCAGTTGGGAAAGCCGTCCGGAAGCGGAAAAGGCCGCCGTCCGGCAAGACGCCCGTCGCTTCTTGGACGCACTACCCGCCGCAGGCTAGCCGAGCCGGGTTTCCCTTGCAAAAACGGTGCCGTGCGGTACTGGTCTTCCCCCGTCAGAGGTCGGGGGAGACGTTATGGAAATCATCCGCAAGATTGAGAACGAGCAATTGAAGACCGACCGGGCCCCGTTCCGGGTCGGTGACACGGTCAGGGTGCACACCCGCGTGGTGGAGGGCGACAAAGAGCGGATCCAACTTTTTACGGGCATCGTCATCGGGCGCCGGGGCATCGGCCTCAATGAGTGCTTCACGGTGCGGCGCATCTCTTATGGCGAGGGTGTCGAACGGGTTTTCCCGCTCCACTCGCCGCGCATCGCGAAAATCGAAGTGGAGCGCCAGGGAAGCGTGCGGCGCGCGAAGCTGAACTTCCTGCGTGAGCGCAAGGGCAAGCAGGCGATGACGGTGAAGGATAAGGCGGCGTAGGCGGGCGGAAGTGCCGTTACTGGTCCCTGGTCGGGGAGGTTTTGGGGCAACGTCCGGCGTGGGCGTTGGACGTTCCTGGTCCCTTGTCTCTGGCTTCACCAAGGGCAGCAGCCATCACGGAAGGTGTGGTAGAGCAACGCCCGGGAAGGCGACGCTCCGCCGCCGAGGCGAGACCCTCGCGGCCACCACCGGGCCTTCGGTTTAGGCGGCTTTCCTTTCCCAACAGAAAAGCTTCCCGTTTTTATTTGAGCTTTTTTCGCCGCTTCGACAGGCTGGACTCATGGCACGGTTGCGACGGTGCGGGATGCGTCATGAACGGGCCTTGCGGAAACAAGGATGGCAAGCCGTGGCCGGCATCGACGAGGTCGGGCGCGGCCCGTTGGCTGGTCCGGTCATGGTCGCCGCGGTGATCCTGCCAGCGCGTTACCGGCTGCCTGGACTGGACGATTCGAAAGCCTTGACGGCTAAGGTTCGCGAACGGCTCTACCGCGCGCTCACGACCGATCGGCGGGTCACTTTTGCCCTCGGCTACGCTTCGGCCGCCGAAATCGATCGCATCAACATCTTGGAGGCGACGCATCGCGCCATGGCGCGTGCGCTGGCCGCACTGCCCGTCGGGGCCGACCATGCCTTGGTCGATGGCAGGCCGGTGCAGGCACTGGCGGTGCCGCAAACGGCGTTGGTCGGCGGTGACGCGCTCAGTGCCAGCATCGCCGCGGCGAGCGTCATCGCCAAGGTCGTCCGGGACCGGTTGATGGACGGCTGGCACCGCCGCTTTCCCCAATACGCTTTTGACCGGCACAAAGGTTATGGCACCAAAGAACATTTGGAACGCTTGGCGCAACACGGCCCTTGCCCGATCCATCGCCGCTCTTTCGCGCCGGTGGCGCTCGCCCACACGCCCGCGCCACTTGGCGCTTGGCCAGAGAGGTGAACGATTGGCCGCGCGTTACCTCCGGCGGCAACACGGCTTCAAAATCCTCCATCGCAACTTCCGCTCGAGCCGCGGCGGGGAAATCGACCTCGTCTGCCGTGATCGGAGGGAGAACGTGCTGGTCTTCGTGGAGGTCAAAACGCGCAGTTCCGACCGTTTGGGTGCACCCCGACACGCCGTGACCCTCGCGCAACAGAACCGGATCGAGCGCGGGGCTCGCGCTTGGCTGCGGCGACTGGATGACCGGGACGTATCCTACCGTTTTGACGTGGTGGAAATCGTCATGGAAGGCACCGTTCCGCGGCTGACGTTGCAGCGCCACGCCTTTTCGGTGCCGGACGACGTGTACGGCTGAGGTGCAGGGAGGGGACGTGATCGTCGATTACCTCGTGGTGGGGCAAGGGTTGGCGGGCTCGGTGCTTGCCCTCACCCTGCTGGCCCGCGGGCGCTCGGTGGTCGTCGCCGACGACGCGCACCGCACGGCGGCGTCGCTTGCCGCGGCCGGCATCATCAACCCGATCACCGGGCGGCGTCTCAACCGGCCGCACCTGATCAGCCCGCTGCTGGAGCGGGCGTTTGACGCCTATCCCCGCATGGAGATGCAAGTAGGCAGCCGGTTTTTCGAACGGTGCGAGGTTCGCCGGCTGCTTCTGACGGCGGAAGAGGCTGTCCATTGGTCCCGGCGTCGCGAGTCTCCCGAGTACGGCGCGCACCTGGGTGCGGCCGACGCGTGGACCACCGAAGGAGAAGAGGTCGAAGGGGTGCGAGCCCCTTTTGGAAGCTTCACGGTGCGCACGGCCGCCCGGCTCGACGTCCCGGCGTTCTTGGAGGCGACGGCCGCTCACCTGCGTCGGAGGGACGCACTGCGCGTCGCCAAGGTGCGTCACGAAGAACTTCGGGTCTCGTCCGAAGGCGTGCAATGGGCGGACCTCCGCGCACGACACGTCGTCTTCTGCGAGGGTTACCGGCTCCCCCGGAACCCTTGGTTCGGCGCGATCGCCCTCAACCCAGCCAAAGGCGAACTGCTCAAGGTGGCTGCGCCCGGGTTTGCGGCGGAGCGCATCGTGCAGGGTGGCAAGTGGTTGTTCCAGAGCCGGCGCGAGGTCTTGGCGGGAACCACTTACCGATGGGACCGTTTGGACGAAGTCCCGACGGCATTGGCTCGCGCCGAGATCTTGGCTGGCGTGCGGAGTTTTTACCCCGGACCTCTGGAGGTGCTGGGCCAACGCGCGGGCGTGCGCCCGGTAACCCGGGCCGACAACCGGCCGTTTGCCGGCTCGCACCCGCGGTATCCGCGCTTGGCGGTGCTCAACGGTCTTGGCTCGAAAGGTGCTTTGCAGGCGCCTTATGTGGCCGAACGCCTGATCGCCAAATTGGAGGCGGGCCGCTATATTGACCCAGAGTTTGACGTATGTCGCGAATGCCTTTGGAAAGGACGGTTGAACGCCTGACGCAACGGGCGGCCCGTTGGTTGGAACCAGTGTTGCACGACGGTGCTCTCGCCATCGACGCCACCGTTGGCAACGGGTACGACACCATGTTTTTGGCGCACGCCGTAGGCCCGCGCGGTCGGGTGCTCGGCTTCGATGTGCAAAAGATCGCGCTGACCAACGCGACGGAAATGTTGAGGTTTGCCGGCCTGCTTGGCCGGGTCAAACTCGTGTTGGCTTCCCACGAAGAAGTCGCGCGGCACCTGTACCCGCAGGAGGGCGTGGCGGCCGCGATGTTTAACCTCGGCTACCTGCCGCGCGGCGACCGGCGCATCATCACGCGTCCGGAAAGCACGTTGCGGGCGCTGCGCGACGTGCTCGCTCGGTTGGAACCGGCAGGTCGCGCGACCGTGCTGGCGTACCGCGCCCATCCTGGCGGCGAGGAGGAGTACGCCGCGGTGGCGGAAATGCTGGCGGCGACGACCGCTTGGGAGGCGCGCGAAGTCGCCGGCGACGGGGCGGACGAATCGGCCTCCAGACTTTTCCTGATACGGCGTGCTGGCTAAAAGGGTTTTTCCACCGGGTTTGACGGGGAAGAAAATCCGGGGCATGGCAGGAACCGGGCGCAAGGGGCGCTCCCTCGTGGTCACTGGTCACCTCGGGCGCAGCTTTCACCCGCCAACGAAGGCGGGAGAGGGTTGCAGCTGGGTTGACCAAAGGTTCGAAGAGGGGTATTGGTTGGGGTAGTTGGTTTCGGTTGCTGCTGAGGGTTTCACCCGGAGCAAAGGCTTCAGGTGAGCACACGTAAAAGGTGAAACCCTTATGGAACACGAAACGGTTGGAGTAGAGGTCGCGCGTGCTAAACGCGTCCTCACGTCTTTTGCAGCGATAGGTACGACGAGCGGTATCCTTGCCGCGCTGCTGCGGTTCTTGGACGCCGCCGCGCTTCACGGTCTCTTGGACCCAGCCATGGGTCTGCTTGGCGCCGTGATGATCCTGGGCTTTTTGGTCGCGGCTTTCGCGCTGAGCACCCTTTTGGGGGTGGAGGCGGACGAGGCCGAGATCCAAGGCGCGCTCGATGGGCGCTAAGGCCGCTTGGCCGAAAGGTGTTCTCCCCTCAGAACTGCGTCGGCAGCTGACGTTGACCAGCTGCAAAGGGAAGCAACATGAACCAGTACTTTACGAATACGATCCTTGGCC
>CAXUNV010000173.1:0-3883 GCA_964252355.1 uncultured Chthoniobacterales bacterium
CACCAGCACCGAAGTCAAGGCGGGATTCAGAACGAACGGGGAATCCTTCCGGTTCCGTGCCGACGCGTTTGACCGGTACGTGTCGACGTCCATCGCGCGGCCGGTCGGCCTGGCCGTGGAGGAGTGGGACGTCGACTTCCGGCTCAGCCAACCGACCACGGCGACGCTCGACATCGCAGAAAACTTCAATGGGCTGCCAACCCAGTCACTCGCCCTTGACACCGCCTCCGGGCAGAGGGTCTTCACGTACTTTAACCAAGACAGCAACGCCCCCACCCTCCCGCTTTCGTTGAACTTGGCAGCCGGCGGGTACCAACTTTCGTTCTCCGACGACAGCCTTGATCGCGCTGGCGGCTTCTCCGCTTTCGACGGGCAGATCCAGGCGCTGGACGTTCAGTTCAACACGGGAGCACCGGTGGCGAATTTCACCCCCGTGCCGGAGACGGGGCAATTGCCGGTGCTTGCCGGCTTGGGTGTGATCGGCGCCATGGCCGCGGCCGCCCGGCGCAAGCGTCTCAGCGCCGCTGGGGCGAAGTAGGACTCTCTCTTCCCTTTTTAGCCTTTTGGCATGCGCGCAGCGCATGCGCACTCAGACCTTGAGCCGCTCGATGTGCGCCCCTAGGCCGCCGAGCTTGTCGTCGATGCCTTCATACCCGCGGTCGATGTGGTAGACGCGATTGATCTCCGTGCGTCCCTCGGCCCGCAATCCCGCCAACACCAACGCCGCCGAAGCACGCAGGTCGCTGGCCATCACCGGCGCGCCGCTCAGCATATCCACGCCGGAGATCTTCGCCGTGGCACCGTCCAGATCAATGGCGGCGCCCATCCTTTTCAACTCCGAGACGTGCATGAAACGCTGGGGGAAGATGTTCTCGGTGATGAAGCTGTGGCCTGAGGAGGTCGACATCAGCGCGCACATCTGCGCCTGCATGTCGGTCGGAAATCCGGGGTACGGTTCCGTGATCAGGTGCAGGGGCTTGGGCGTGCCGTTGGCGTGGATGGTCAAGGAGCCGTTGTTGCCGACCATTTGGTAACCGGCTGCCTTGAGGGCGTCCGTCACGGCCGTCAGGTGTTCCGATTTGGCCCGGGTGACCGTGACCTCCTTGCCGGCGAGGGCGCCGGCGATCAGAAAGGTGCCCGCCTCGATCCGGTCCGGGATCACCTCGTGTTCCGCCCCGTGCAGCTCCGCCACGCCCTCGATCGTGATCGTCGAGGTGCCCGCCCCGCGCACCTTGGCCCCCATCTTGTTGAGGAAATTCGCCAGATCGACCACTTCAGGCTCGCACGCCGCGTCCTCGATGGTGGTGATCCCTTCCGCCAACACCGCCGCCATCATGACGTTGTCCGTGCCCAGCACCGTCGTACCGTGGTGGCCCCGCATGGCCACCGTCGCGCCATGTAACCGCGGCGCGAACACCTTGACGTTGCCGGCGTGCACCCGCACCGCCGCGCCGAGCGCTTCAAAACCGCGCAGGTGCAGGTCAATCGGCCGATCACCGATCACGCAGCCGCCGGGCAGGGAAACGGTGGCTTCGCGTTCCCGGCCCAGCAACGGGCCCAGGACGCAGACCGACGCCCGCATCTTACGCACGACGTCGTACGGCGCGACCGTCGCCACCCGGTCCGCCTTCACCGTCACCACGCCGCTGGCGCGTTCCACGTCGGCGCCAAGGTGGGTCAGGATCTGCAGCATGTAATGCACGTCGCTCAGGTCCGGGACCCGCTGGATCACGCATTCTTCCCGGGTCAGCAACGTCGCCGCCAGGATCGGCAGGGCCGAGTTTTTGGACCCGCTCACCTTCACGGTCCCGGTCAGGGCGTGGCCGCCGTGTACGACGATCTTATCCATAACGTGCGCCGAGGACGCGAACGATCCCTTGGTAGTCGCTGCGGGAATAAATGTCTCGAAAATTTTCGGAGCGCAGCAGGGCCTCCACCGCCGGGGCTTGGCCGTCGCCCACCTCGACCAGCAGGCTCCCGCCCGGCCTTAGCACGGCGGGCGCCTCCGCCGCCAAACGCCAGATCAAACGCAGACCGTCCGCGCCGCCATCAAGGGCGCTGGCGGGATCCCGCCGGACCTCGGCAGGAAGGGAGGAGAGGTCGCGTGTCGGAATGTACGGCAGGTTGGCGACGATGAGGTCGGCCGGTCCGGTCACGCCCTGCAGGAGGTCGCCGAGCTTGAATTCGACGCGGTTTTCCACTTGGTGGCGGCGCGCGTTTTCCGCGGCCAAGGCGAGCGCCGCCGCCATGCGGTCAACGGCCAAAACGCGCAGCGCCGGCCTCTCTAGCGCCAACGTCACGCCGATGATGCCCGAGCCCGTCCCGACGTCGATGGCCAGCGCCCCCGCCCCGTCGCCGGCGACCCCCCTCAACGCCTCCTCCACCAAAAGCTCGGTCTCCGGTCGCGGGACCAAGGCACGGGCGTCGGTGGCAAACGTGCGCCCAAAGAAATCCCAGTGACCCAGCACGTGCTGCAGGGGTTCGCGGTCTGCGCGACGGCGCACCTTCTCTCGGAGCACGTCCAGTTCGGCCGCGGTGAGCGGGCGGTCGAATTCCAGATAGAGGTCCAACCGGCGTTTGCCAAGGGCCTCGGCGAGCAGGTGCTCGATGTTCAACCGCGGTTGGTCGATGCCCTTGCGGCCAAAATAGGCCGCGGTGGACTGGAGCACTTCCAGGACGGTCACGGTTCGGCCCGGCCTTTTTTCCCTGGTCAGGCCGCCGCAGCCTCTAACCCGGCCTCCCGAAGGCGGCCTTCCAAGTCGCTGGCCTGCAACGCCGAAATCATTTCGTCCAACTGCCCTTCCATGAAAAGGTCCAAGTTGTACAGCGTCAGGCCGATCCGGTGGTCGGTCACCCGGTTTTGCGGGAAGTTGTAGGTGCGGACCTTTTCTTCGCGACCGCCGGACCCGATGAGGCTGCGGCGATGCGCCGAATACCGGGCGGCTTCCTCCTGTTGTTTTTCCTCCAGCAAGCGGGACCGTAGGATCGCCAGCGCCTTCTCTTTGTTCTTCTGCTGGCTCCGGCCGTCTTGGCAGCGGACGATCTTGCCCGTCGGCACGTGCAACACCTGCACCGCCGAATCGGTGGTGTTGACCCCCTGACCGCCGGGACCACCCGCCCGGCAAACTTCGATGCGCAGGTCCTCGGGCCGAAGTTCGACGTCAACCTCTTCGGCTTCCGGCAACACCGCCACCGTCGCCGTCGAGGTGTGCACGCGGCCCTGCGCCTCCGTCAATGGGACGCGCTGCACCCGGTGCACGCCGCTTTCGTAACGCAACGTGCGGAAGACGCCTTCGCCGCTGACCTTGAAAATGATCTCTTTAAGACCGCCCAGTTCCGACGGGCTGCTCTCGAGTTCTTCCACCCGGAACCCGTGCGGTTCGGCGTACCGGGAGTACATCCGGAAAAGGTCCGCGGCAAACAACGCCGCCTCGCTACCGCCGGTGCCGGCGCGAATTTCGACGATCGCATCACGATCCTCGTGCGGTTCGGGCGGGAGCAGGGCGAATTGGACCTCCTTGGCGCACGACGCGACTTCGCGTTCCAGCTCCGGGATTTCCGTCGACGCCAACTCGGCCAGTTCCGGGTCGGCGGACGCCGCCAACTGCCGGTTGTCAGCAAGTTGTTTTTGTCCGCGCTCCCACTGTTGCCAAACCTCGAGCAGACGTTTGACCCGCGCGTGCTCCCGCATCACTTCGCGAGCCGCCTTGGGGTTAGCAAACAAGGACCCCGATGCAACCTGCGTTTCCAACTCCTGAAAACGCCTCTTCTTCTGCTCGATGAGCGGCGCGAAATCCATAGACGCAAAGCGGCGGCCCCGCCCCCGGGAGCCCCGTGAAAAAGCTGCAACGGAGTTTAATTGCCCCGTTTGCCGAGCGGGGAC
>CAXUNV010000173.1:3893-8863 GCA_964252355.1 uncultured Chthoniobacterales bacterium
CGCCGGGGGGCGCCGCTTCAAAAGGCTGCTAGGACGTTACTTGCGCCCTTTGCCCACGAGGGTACGACCATACCGGCGCGCGAATTTCTCCACGCGGCCAGCCGTGTCGACGAACTTTTGTTCCCCCGTGAAAAATGGGTGACAAGCGGCGCAAATGCCGATTTTGATGTCGCGGCGTGTCGACCGCGTATGATACTGCGCACCGCACGCGCACACGATCGTCGTGTCGGTGTAGTTGGGGTGAATGTCCGACTTCATGTTACCAGGGAGAGGAAGGTACCACCGAGCGCCCGAAGCGCAAGGGGGCTCCTTCGCCGTGGCATGGCAGACGGTGCTCGCGACGCGGGCTGACGAACCGGCGGTGCTCGACCCTGCAGGCCGGACGTTGCGCACCTTTGCGGGGGTGGAACGGGAGCGCGTCGGGTGGCGCGACGCCCTCAGTTGGCTGGCTCCCGGATCTGTGGTGATCGGCGGCGTCGGTCAACACCCCTCTTGGCCGGCGTTGCTCCTGGCCTGCCTCGACCTCCGGCTGATCCTTGCGCCGGTGGACGCGGACCTGCCGGCTGAGCAACTCGCGCGCGTGCGAGATACCGTGCGGGCGGGAGCGCTCGCGCGCGGTCCGGACGCAGTCGAGCGCTGGGAGGCGAAGCCGCCCGCCTGGGCGGGACCTTTTCCCGACCTGCTCAAGGTCACCTCCGGCACGACCGGCACTCCCCGGGTGGTGCGCTGCCGGGAACGGCACTTGGTCGCCGACTGCCGCAACATCTGCCGGACCATGGGCATCGGACCGACCGACGTGAATTTCGGGGCCATCGCCTTTGCGCACTCGTACGGCTTCAGCAACCTCGTCACTCCCCTGCTCTGGCAGGGCACCGCGTTCGTCTGCGCACCGGAGCGGTTGCCCCGGCCCTTGCGGGAGGGCTTGGCCCGTTCCGGCAGCACGGTTTTTCCCGGTACGCCCGCCCTTTTCGGCGCCTTGGCGGAACTGCCCGGCAACGAGGGTTTGGGAAAGATCCGGTTGTGCCTTTCGGCCGGGGCGCTGCTGCCGAGCGAGGTCCAGCGACGTTTCCGAGAGAAGTACGGCCTCGGCATCCACAGCTTCTACGGTTCGTCCGAGTGCGGCGGCATCGCCTACGACCGCAGCGGGCAGGGCGGCGCGCCGACCGGCTTTGTCGGGCAACCGATGGAGGGGGTCGAGGTAGGTCACCTGCCGGATGGCCGAATTGAGGTGAAAGGTGACAACGTGGCCGACGGTTATCATCCCGTTCCGGACCCAGAGACGCTCGACGGGGTGCGCTTTCTGCCGGGCGACTTGGTGGAACGGTTGCCGGACGGTCTCCTCCTGCGGGGGCGCGTTTCGGATTTCGTCAACGTCGCGGGCCGCAAGCTTCATCCTTCGGTCATCGAAGAGCACCTCCGCCGGTTTCCTGGCGTGGTCGACGCGGTGGCCTTCGGGGTGCCCTCCCCTTCCCGTAACGAAGAGCTGATCGCGTACGTCGTGACGGGGCCAGGGGTCACCCGGACAGACCTCGAAGCGCATTGCCGGGCCGGTTTGGGCGATTGGCAGGTTCCGCGCGACCTGCGGCTCGTGCCGGAACTGCCGGTCAACGAACGGGGCAAGCTGAGCCGGGCCGAGTTGGCGAAGCGCTACGCGGACGAGCGGTCCGCGGCTAGGCAGACGCCCGCGTCGCGCCGGCAATCCGCCGGTCACGGGTGATCGGCTATCGCCAAAAGACTTGGTAGGGCGAGGCGAGGCGCGAGACGACGCCATGGCCCGAACGATCGTTGTAGCCGCAGGCACCGGAAACGCCGGATGTGCCACCAACAACCCATTGCGGAGGGTATCGACTACGACGGACGGAAGGCATCCGTTAAGCCCTCCCGCCGCCATACAGTCAGCACGTTTAGAGCTTCGGCGCAACAGCCGCGAGCATGACCGCAGCGCACTTCTCACGACCCGCGGAGGACGAGGCGCAAGGGAGGCTGCCCCCTGTTCAGGCCGCGTGCCGTTTCCCTCAGGCGCCTCCGCTGACGTAGAGCCGCTCGCCGGTGATCCAGCCCGCATCGTCTGAGGCCAAGAACACGGCCACGGCGGCGACGTCACCGGGCTGACCCACACGACCCAGCGGGGTCCGGGCGACGGCCATCTTCTCGAAGTCCGTGCCGATGATGCCCGCGCGGTGTGTCCCCTCGGTTTCCACCAGGCCGGGGTTGAGCGAGTTCACCCGGATCCTGCGGCTCGCGAGTTCCTTGGCGAGCACGCCGGTGATGCTGTCCACCGCCGCTTTGGTAGCGGAGTAAACCGCGTTGTTGGGAAAAGCGGTGCGGCCGGCGACGGAGCCGACGTTGATGATGCTCGCGCCCTCACTCATGTGTTTGACGGCGGCTTGGGTGGTCAGCAGCAGGCCGAGGACGTTGACGTTGAACTGCCGGTGGAATTCCTCCTCGGTGATGGCTTCCAGGGGGGCAAATCCGTACACGCCTGAGTTGTTGACCAGGATGTCGAGGCGGCCGTAGTGCCTGACGGCGGCATCGACAAGACCCTGGGCCTCCGCAGCCTTGGAGACGTCTCCGCCCACCGCGACGGCGCGACCGCCGGCCGTCGAGATGGCGTCGACGACTTGGTCCGCGCCTTCCTTGCTGGAGACGTAGTTGACGACGACGGCGGCGCCTTCGCCGGCCAGCGCCTTGGCGAGGGCGGCCCCGATGCCCTTGGAGGCCCCGGTGACCACCGCGACTTTGTTGGCGAGCTTGTGCATGGGGAAGTCTCCGTATCTGTAACGATCAGTCAATAATTTTGACATCATGGTTAATCCATCCTCCTGCCAAGATGACTTGAATTTAGGAACGTAAAGTCCATATCCTTTGCAGTTGGCGTCCCGGTATGGCTCGAACCAGAGAATTTGACGAAGGCGAGGTGCTTGAGCGTGCGCTGGGGGTGTTCTGGCGGCGCGGCTATGCCGCCACGTCCGTCGAAGACCTGACCGCCGCCACCGGCCTGGGCCGCGGCAGCCTCTACGGCGCCTTCGGCGACAAGCAGGCCTTGTTCATTGCCTGTTTGCGCCGCTACACGCTGGGCGGTCAGCAGGTGGTGCTCCAGGCCTTGCAACATCCGGACCCCCGCCAAGCCATCGCAAATGCCTTTGCCGTGATGGCCGCGCGCTTTAGCGACCCACGCTTCCCGCCGGGCTGCTTGCAGACGAACACCGTGCTCGAAGGTCCGGGCATTGGCGAGGCGGTCACCCGCCTGAACGCTGCGGCGCTGGCCGAGTTTCAAGCCGCGCTGTACGCGACCCTCTGCCGGGCGCAAAAGCTCGGGCAGCTCCGCCCCGGGCAGGACCCCCTGGCGCTGGCGCATTTCTTTGCCACCCTGGCGCTGGGCTTGGCCGTCACCAGCAAGCAGACCGCCGACCCGGCGGCCCTCCAGAACAGCGTGGCGGTTGCCCTCAGCGTGTTTCAACCCCAACCGTCGGCGCAGAGTTGAATTTGGGGAACCGGCGTGGGCCGGGCTGCGACGGCCGGCGCGGCCCTCACCCCTTTGCGCCCCGCACCGCCCGTACGGTTTTCACGACCGCCGTCGGCAAGCTCCCTGGCCCTCGAACAATGCCGCGAGGTGCAGCCGGTTCAACCTGGGGCGGGTGCGATGGTTGCAAACGGCGGGAGAGCTCAACGGGCGTCTTGCGATGGTTGCGGTCGATGCCCTTGGTGGGGCGAGGCGGGTTTTGCGAGACGATGCCGTGGCCAGACGTCGCCGCGGCGCGAATGGCGCTCGCGGTACTTGCGCCCATCCACCGGTCGCCGTTTGTAGCCTATCCTGGGATCCAGCTCACCCTCAACCGCCGCCGGCTTAAACCGCCCGACGATCGTCCAGCCCCGGATCGTGCGGTTTTCTGCCGGCCGGGTTTTCGCCCCACCGGGGTCGCCCGCGGGGTCCGGCCTGACGCGGAAGGCGGACGCCCTGCCCCTGCTTCCCTTTGCCATCTGTCCTTCGCTACCTGCCATGCGCGGAGCGCTTGGCTTCCCGCCTTGCCTTGGCCGTCTTGACCCCGGGCCCCGGCCATCATGACAGGCAGCCCCCTTGCTCTCACGTCAACACCACAATCTTGCCGCCGGCCGCGTTTTCCTCCATGCACCGGTGCGCCTCGGCGATTTCGTCGAGGTGAAAGACCCGGCCAAGGGGCACCCGCAACCTGCCCGCCCCGACCTGCTCCGCCATCTCTTGGAGCGGCGTGCGCATGAAGTCGTCCGCACCGCCAGCGTACGTCGTGAGACTGACGGCGGTTGGGATAAACTCCATCGGGTTAAAACCGTCGATCGACCACCTGTTCCCGACGATGCCCGTCATGCAGACGATCCCGCCCTCTTTGGCAGAGCGCAGCGAATCGTGAAGGGTTGGCGGGCCGATGAGCTCGAGCACCTTGTCGAAGCCCCCGGCGCCCGCCGCCTTCAGCTGCGCTGCCACCGCGCCGTCGTCGATGAACACTTGGTCCGCGCCAGCTTGGCGCAAGCGCGGCTCGCGGTCGGCTTGGCGGGTGGTAGCCGCGACGGTGGCGCCCCAGGCTTTGGCGAGCGGGGCGGCCGCCACGCCGACCGAGGTCGTGCCCCCGCGAATCAGGAGGCGCTCGCCCTTTTGGAGTCGGAGCGACTTGCGGAGCGATCCCCACGCCGTTTGCATCATCTCGGGAAGCGCTCCCAGCGTCTCCCACGGCAGGTCGGTGCGGACGGCCTGCACCTGGGTCGCGGGCACGCAGGTGTACTCGGCGTAACCGCCGTCGAACTGACGTCCCATCCCACCCATGGCCGTCGCGACGGTTTCACCCCTACGAAACTCGTCTCCTGGCGCTTCCTCGACCACCCCGACGGCCTCGATGCCCAGGATGCGTGGGAACCGCACGTCGGGCGAATGCCCTTGGCGGGTGAACATCTCCGACCGGTTGAGCCCGAAAGCTTTCACGCGGATCAACACCTGC
>CAXUNV010000173.1:8873-9099 GCA_964252355.1 uncultured Chthoniobacterales bacterium
TTTGAGGACCTCGGGACCGCCCGCTTCACGAACCACTGCGGCTTTCATCGATGCCATGGTGGCACCCCTAGGCCGGCAACACCCACACCACAACCCGCGACCGGGGTGGCAAACGGGAAAGGGCGGCGACGATGACGTTGCTCGCTTCCCACACCGCGCGTTGGGTCACGGGCGGCCGGGAGATGCGGACCGCTGTAGGGGAGAGCGGGCGTCCCGCCCGTCACCG
>CAXUNV010000174.1:0-9081 GCA_964252355.1 uncultured Chthoniobacterales bacterium
CCTACCGAAGGCAAGAGCGCCAGCCCGACGCCTCACGCGCCAGCGCCGCCTACCGCCGTCCCACGCGAAAACGCGCGGTCGCCTGGCCCGACCGCCCCGCCTGGTCCCGTGGTCAGCCCACCGGCTGCCGCGGCCACACCTCCCGCCACGGGACCGGACGATCTGGACGAGGAAGATGGTTCGACGGAGGCAGGTCCCACTCCGGAAATTACGGCGACGGTGGCACCCGCGCCGGCGGCCACGCCAAAGAAAAAACGGCGCTGGTTCTTTTTCGGCCGTGACGCCGACGAATCGCCCACGCCCAAACCCCCGGCCGGCAGCCCTTCGGAAGGCGAGCCGATCGTGGTCGAAAAATCGAGCGGCGAATCGGAAGGGGATTTCGCGCCCGCGCCGCACTCGGGACTCAACCGGTGGCGTTACCTGACGCCGGCCATCCGGCGGGCCATCGATGAAGCCAGGGTCGCGAGGGCGCGCTGGAAATACGTCGTGGTCCACAACAGCGGCACCCGCCAAGGCAACGCGCGCATCTTTGATTATTACCACAAGCACGTGCGCCGAATGCCGAACGGGTTGGCCTACCATTTCGTCGTCGGCAATGGCTCCTCGTCTGGCAACGGCCAGATCGAGGTCGGCAACCGGTGGACGCGGCAACTGCCGGGCGGCCACGTGCACAGCGATTACCTCAACTACATCGGCATCGGCATTTGCCTGGTGGGCGACTTCAACCGCGACCTTCCCACCGAGGCGCAGTACCAAGCCCTGGACGAACTCATCCGCTACCTGCGTCAGCGCGTCGGCAAAGCGGACGGCAAATACGCCAGCGTGCTCGGACACCGCGAGATCAACCCGCGTCCGACCGACTGTCCGGGCAGCCGTTTCCCGCTGAATTGGTTACACCACACCTTCCCGGATTGAGGGCGGGACGGAGCCGCGGTGGGCGGTTCGGAACACCCCGGGGCTGCCGGCTTCCACCCGGCGGTTGGCGCGAAGGCCCGCCCGCAGGTACCGTCCCCCCATGCACATCGGCATCACCGGGGCGTCCGGCTTCCTCGGGCGCGAGATCATCCGTCAAGCGAACGCGGTCGGCCACCAAACCGTCGCGTTCAGCCGCCGCCCGGAGCGGGCGGTGCCGGGAGCCGGTCGCACCGCCGCGTTTAGCCCCGGCTTGGACCTGCACGGCATCGACGCCGTGATCCACCTTTCCGGCGAGTCCATTTTGGGATTCTGGACGGCAAAGAAGAAGCGGAAGATTTTGGAGTCCCGCATCGGGGGTACGCGCCAAGTGGTCGAGGCGATCGGGCGCAGTGCGCGCAAACCGCGCGTGCTGGTCAGCGCGTCCGGCCTCGGGATTTACGGGGATCGCGGCGACGAAGAACTCACGGAGGCGTCCCCGATCGCGCCTACCGGGTTTCTGCGGGACGTGGCGGTCGCCTGGGAAAGGGAGGCAAATCGAGCCCGGGATTTCGAGGTGCGGGTCTGCACGCTGCGGATCGCCATGGTCCTTGGTCAGGGCGGCGGGGCGTTGCCGCTGATGGCGCCCGTTTTCCGCGCTGGTCTCGGCGGCAACCTCGGTGCCGGCCGGCAATGGCTCTCCTGGGTACACGTGCGTGACGTCGCGGCGCTCTTCCTTTACGCCGCCGCGGAAAGCGCGGTGGACGGACCGGTAAACGGCACCGCCCCACGACCGGTCCGCAACGCGGAGTTCACCGCCACGTTTGGTCGATTGGTCCATCGGCCGACCCTCATCCCGGCTCCGGTACCGTTGCTGCGCCTGTTGCTCCGCGAGGAGTCGAGCTTGGTTTTAGACAGCCAGCGCGCGTTGCCCGCCAAGGCGATGGAGAGCGGGTTTAAGTTCCGGTATCCCACCCTGGAGGCCGCGTTGAACGAGGCCCTGCACGGGAAGTGATTGCGCAATCTTGGCAATCCCCGCAACCCCTAAAGCGCATCATCCCCCAACCAGCGGTTCAGGTGGAGGGGACGAATGATCTCGAGGCAGCGTGAAAGCCGGTCGGCCAGGGCGTGGTGCCGGTCGGCCAATTCCAGCGTGTTCGTCACGGCTTCGACGTCTTCACCAGCCAGGACGCCGCGTTCGCGAATGGCGGCCGTTGCCTCATCCAGCTGCGCCAGCTGGCCCGACACATCTGGAAAAGCGACGTCAGCAGTGCGCCGGTCGAACGCTGCCGCCAGTGCCCCCAACGCCGCGCCCAGAGCGGCTTGGGAAGCCGCGACCGGCCCTGACAGAATCTCCTGCGCTGCCGCCGGCAACGCACGCCCGCGCGCGTCGCGCAAGGAAAGCAACTGCATCCCCAGCGGCTGGGCCGCCCGGATGAGGTCCACCAACGATTTCCGTTCCGCCTGGAGGCCGCCGGGAAACACCATGCGCGCCGCCGCCCGCAGCGCCTCGACCGGCATCAGGACGGTGCGCGCGAGCAACGATTCCGGGACAGGCGGCGCCTGCAACATCG
Organism: uncultured Chthoniobacterales bacterium; assembly: GCA_964252355.1. Classification (GTDB taxonomy): domain Bacteria; phylum Verrucomicrobiota; class Verrucomicrobiia; order Chthoniobacterales; family JAFAMB01; genus CAXUNV01. Next base: position 2,466 of record CAXUNV010000174.1, read on the forward strand.
TCTGGAGGTCGCGGAAGTACCGGGAGAGGTTGCCCCGCACGATCCCCTGAGGAAGAACCGGCCAGACCAGCCGGGCGACCAGCGCCGCGATCACCAGCCCCGACATGAGACCCAAGTACGTGTTCATCAAGGTGGCGAACGCCACCGGGCGCTGCGGATTCAACGCCACGATCGAATTGATGCCAAGGATCGCCATCTGCATGAGGAACGAGACGCCGGCGACGTTGGCCGTGGCGTAGCCGTACGCGTAGGCGACCGCGAACAGGAAGGTGTTCATCGCCCAGTAGTTGGAAAGGAACGGCAACAGCAACCACAGCAGGGCGACCACGGGCAGGCCGAGGACGACCGACCAAAACACCTTTTGGAAATAACGCAGGTCGCCGGTCCCTCCGGCGTTTAGGTACGCCCGGCTGAACACGGCGAAAACCAAGCTGCTCAGGATCATGCCGGTGCCCCCGGGCGGATGGAAGGAGTCGACCAAGAAGAGGGAAAGGCAAACCGTGAACCCACCTTTGAGACCTTGCCGCAGCCAAAAAACATCCAAGGTTGGCAGGTGCGCTCGACGCCGTCGCACCGGTTTTGGGGCGGTCCGAACCCTCGGGAGATCTCCCGCAATCGTCCGCAACGCGACCAGTTCGTCCCGGATCAAGCGCAAGGTGGCGAAGTGGCCGAAGAACGCCCGCACCGCGCGTAGATCGGCACGCAGGTACAGTCCCTCGCGCCGGAGCGCCACGACCCGGGCTTCGAGCGTGGCAAACGCCTCCCTCAGCTCGGTCGGCGGCAGCTGCGGATTCGTGCGCCACCTTTCCAGGGCGGCGAGTTCCGCGTCGACGGCGCCGAGGTAGGCGCGGAGCTCGCCCCCGACCGGGTCGAGCAACTCCTGCTCACCGGCCTCCACCCGGTGCAGGTCCAGCATGGCCTCGAACAGGTGGGTGAGCGCCACCACGTGGCGTCGGTAATCTTCGATTCTTTGGCGGAAACGGTGGCTCTCCTGCGCGCCCACCTGCAGGAGGTTGCGCACCGTCAGCAACTGCCCGGCGAAGACGCCGCGCAAGTCGTCAATGCCTTTCGCGTCCACCTCGTCGCCGAGGTAGGCGCGCGCTTCCGCGCGGAGCAGGGCGCGCGCCGTCCCCAGGGCGCCGGCAGCGCACTCGGCGAACTCTTCCCGGGCGTATCGCGGCCAGAGCACGGCGTTCACCACTGTGGCGCAGAGCACCCCGACCAGGGTCTCCAGCGATCGGTAGAGCGAGAAGCGCCACGCCTGTTCCGGATCGGAGATCCCGTAGGAGGAGACGGAGACCAGGGCGAGCCCGACCAGCCACCAAGCGTACGGCGAGAGCGCGGCGCCCACCTGGCCAAACTTGTAGGTGGCGATCACGACGAAGATGAAGATGAGCGAAAGGAAAGGAACCGGCGCGTTCCCAAAATCACCGTTCACCCACACCGCCAGCAACCCACCGATGACCGTACCCAGCACCCGCATGAAGGCCTTGGTGCCGGTGGCGCCGACGTACTTGGAATTCATCAGCACCATGACGGAAAGCACCGCCCAATTGGGGTACTGCAGCCGGAGGACCTGGGTGAACCACAACGCCAGCAGCATCGCCAAGGCGTACTTGAGGCCGTACTGCACCCGTCGACTGGCCAACGGGTTCCACGCGAGCGCGCGGCCGAGAAACGTCGGGTCAGCACGGCGGGCGTCGACGGTGGACGCGGTTTGGGAAACGCTCACGGCAGGACGGGTTCAAGGCTTTCTGACCCAACGGAGGAGTCGTGGCAAGCTTGCGGTGCGGCCGGTCTTCGCCATCTATCCGCAAGAGGTGATTGCCTCTCACCCACGCCTCGCCCATGCTCTTCGCCATGATCGCGTTGACCCCGGCGGTCGTCGACCTGCGCTCGCCCGAACTGCAATTCTCAGGTCTCTTGGTTCCTTGGAATGTGGGGATTGGTGCGATCGGTTTTCTGCTGGCGTGGGCGGTCGTGGCCATCCTTGAACGGCTGGGCCTGACCCGTTTCATTTGGTACTTGCCCCTGTTTTTCCTGGCGCTGGTCGTCCTCTTTGCAAGCCTGCTCGGTCTAATCCTGCAACCATGACGCGCAAGATTTTCGGCGTGGCGTTAACGGTCGTTTTGGTGTGTGCGGCGGCCGTCGCCGCGTACACCATCTACCTTCACTTCCTCACCCTGCCGTGGACCCGCGACTGTCAAGTGCGCGCCAACGTGGTTGGCATCGCCCCGCGGGTATCGGGACCGCTGATCGAGGTGGCGGTGCACGACAACCAAGAGGTGAAGAAGGGTGACATCCTGTTCCAAATTGATCCCGCGGATTTCAAAGCGCAGGTCGACGTGGCCCAAGGTCAAGTGCTGAACGCCGAGGCCAACCTGAAGCAGCGCGACCAAGACATGACGCGCCAAACGGACCTTTTCCAGCGCAAGGTCAACACCGTGCAGGATTACCAAAACGCGCAGGACGCGCTGGCGTCCGCCCAAGCGCAACTGACCTCCGCCAAGGCTAACCTGACCCTGGCCCAACTGAACCTTCAGTACACCCGCATCGTCGCGCCGGTGGACGGTTTCGTCACCAACATGAACACGAGCCCCGGCACCTACGTCTCCGCCGGCAAAGAGCTGACGGCCCTGGTCGACGCCGGCTCCTACTGGATCGCCGCCTACTTCAAAGAGAACCAACTGCCTGCGATCCGGGTGGGCCAAAAAGCCAAGGTCACCCTGCTCGGGCACGAAAACCAGCCCTTGGAAGGCGAGGTGCGAAGCATCGGCTGGGGCATTTACGTCTCGGACGGTTCGGGCGGAGACAGCACCGGCCTTTTGCCTTCGGTGAGTCAGACGGTGGATTGGGTGCGGTTGCCCCAGCGGTTCCCGGTCCGCATCCAAATCACCTCGGACCGGAGCGTGCCGCTGCGCATCGGCCAAACCGTGTCGGTGGCGATGCGGCCGATGGCGGCCGGGGAAAACCCGCCTGCGGCGGAAACCGTCGTGCGGCCCTGACGCGCGGCGCGCGGGCCCCAGGGGAGCCGCCCCAAAATGTTGCCGACGAGCGACGCAGGGAACGCGGGCGGGCTTCGTCCGTCACCGGCCGCCACCTCGGCACCTCGTCCCAGACCTCCGTCGGCCAGCGGTTTGCACCGTCATCTCGCCAAGCTTGCGGCTCGCCTGCGCCATGGCATGATGGTTGTCGACGCCGACGGGGAGGGATGGCAGAGCGGTTTAATGCACCGGTCTTGAAAACCGGAGACCCGCAAGGGTCCGTGGGTTCGAATCCCACTCCCTCCGTGCTTCGCGTATGGTGGCTCAAAGACTGGGAGGTCCGGTGCTCCGCCGTCGCCGGCTCCCCGGCGAAGGCCGTCCCGGGATCATGCCCGACGACCGACGCGGTGGCGTAGACGCCCCGTCTGCCGGCGGCGCGAGCGGCCCCCGGCAGCCCGCTCCAGCCCGGTTCGTGAGCGTCGCCCCCCCGGGACGGGCGGGACGCCCGCGCTCCCCTTCGGGCCGGCGAAGGCCGTCCCAAGATGATGCCGCACGGGCCACGACCTTTGCTCCAACCCGGCGGCGCCTTGCCCGACCCGGCGCTGCGCGCAGGCCAAAGGGCGAAGGACCAATGGCGGAGGAGAAACCCGCGTCGCGTCGCGTCGTGCCGCCGCCCTCTAAACCAGGGACCTGCAACCTCCTCCGCAACGTGCTCGGCACCCTTGGCAACTTCTTGCGTCTCCAGTTAGACTCCTGGCGTGCATTGGCTCGAAGTTTTCGAATTCACCTTCTACCTGGTGGAAACGTTCGCGCTGCCGTTCGCCATCCTGGTGTTTGTCTACGAACGCCGCAAGGCGCGGCAGGCCGGTGAGGAAGAGCTCTACCAGCGCCTCTCCGACGAATACACCAACTTCCTCAAGCTGGTGCTCGACAACGCGGACCTGCAATTGCTCAACCGGCGCGTGCGCCACGTCGAACTCGGCGAAGAACAAGAAGAACGTCGTTTGGCTTTGTTTGGTATCTTGGTGAGTCTTTTCGAGCGGGCATACATCCTGGTGTACGACGACCGGATGAACCGGCAAACCCGCCGGCTCTGGTCTTCTTGGGAGGACTACATGCGCGAGTGGTGCCGTCGACCCGAGTTCCGCGCAGCCCTGGCCCACCTCTTGGAAGGTGAAGACCCCGACTTCCGCGCGCACATCGAACGGGTCGCCCGTGAGGCGCAGGCTGACGAAACGCGCCCGTCGGACCGGGCGCACGTCGCGTCGCTGCCTTGACGGGGCGAGCACCGGGCGCTTCCCATAACAACAACAAATGATCGCACTCCCAAGGCGACCATCCCGGACGGTGGTCACGAACGCGCCAAAGCCGGTCCTCCGGGTTGGACCATCACCGGCGGTTAGGGGGATGAAAACCGCATCGACAAGCGGAGTTTCGGACGTAGGGATAACGTGGTTATGACCAAGATGCGGGTGTGGACCGGGGTCCCGTACCCTTTGGGCGCGACGTGGAAGGGAGACGGCGTGAATTTTGCCCTCTACTCAGAAAACGCCACCGGGGTAGACCTTTGCCTTTTCGACGAGCCTGACGCGGACCGCGAAAGCGTGCGGATCCGGGTGACAGAACAGACCGACCACGTTTGGCACGTGTTTCTTCCGGACATCGCTCCTGGACAACTTTACGGTTACCGGGTTTACGGCCCTTACAACCCACCCGAAGGGCATCGGTTCAACGCCTCCAAGGTGCTGATCGATCCTTATGCCAAAGCGATCGCCGGCAAGATCTCATGGGGTCCAGAGATGTTTGGTTATCCACTCGGCAACCCCATGGAGGATCTGAAGCGCGATTACCGCGACAACACTTTTTGCGTCCCCAAGTGCGTGGCGGTCGATGAAGCTTTCGATTGGCAAGGCGACAAGTTACCCCGCATTCCGACGGCCGACTCGGTCATCTACGAAGTGCACGTGGCCGGGTTCAGCAAGCTCATGGACAAAGTGCCGGAAAAGCTCCGCGGCACCTACGCCGGGTTGGGCTCGCCCGCGGCGATCGACTATTTCAAAAGCCTGGGCGTGACGTCGATCGAGCTGCTGCCGGTCCATGAGCACGTGGACGACAGCATCTTGGCGGACCGAGGGCTGACCAATTACTGGGGGTACAACAGCCTCGGTTACTTCGCCCCGGAAAGCTCCTACTCCAGCCAGGGCGTGCTTGGCGGACAGGTGCAAGACTTCAAGGAGATGGTGCGTTCGCTGCATGCGGCCGGCCTGGAAGTCATCCTTGACGTCGTTTACAACCACACCGCCGAAGGTAATCACCTCGGGCCCACCATCTCCTTCAAAGGCATCGACAACGCCGCCTATTACCGTTTGGTGCCCGACGACCGGCGCTACTACATGGATTATACCGGTTGTGGAAACACGCCTAACACCCAAAATGCGCGAGTTCTACAACTCGTCATGGATAGCCTGCGTTATTGGGTGACGGAGATGCACGTCGACGGTTTTCGGTTCGACCTCGCGTCGACGCTGGGTCGTGAGGACCACTTTGTGTCACGCAACGCCGGATTTTTCGACATCTTGCTGCAGGACCCGGTGCTCTCCCAGGTGAAACTCATCGCCGAACCTTGGGACGTCGGCGAGGGTGGCTACCAAGTGGGCGGCTTCCCCGTGCCTTGGGTGGAATGGAACGGCAAATACCGCGACTGCGTGCGCCGCTACTGGAAGGGGGACGACGGCACCCTCGGGGAATTTGCCTTCCGGCTGACGGGCAGCCCGGACCTCTACGAGCACCAGGGGCGACGACCCTACACCAGCATCAACTTCGTCACGGCGCACGACGGGTTTACCTTAGCCGACTTGGTTTCCTACAACGAAAAACACAACGAGGCCAACGGCGAAGGCAACCGCGACGGCGACAACAGCAACAACTCGTGGAATTGCGGCGCCGAAGGTGAGACGAAGGATAAGGAAATCAACCAGTTGCGCCGACGCCAGCAGCGCAACATGCTCGCCACGCTGCTTCTCTCGCAGGGTGTGCCGATGATCAACGCGGGCGATGAGTTTGGCCGGTCGCAGCGCGGCAACAACAACACTTATTGTCAGGACAACGAACTGACGTGGTTCGATTGGCATTGGTCGGCCGACGGCCAGCGCCTGTTCGATTACACGCGCCGGCTCCTCGAGTTCCGCCGCGCGCACCCCGTCTTCCGCCGTCCCAAATACTTCCTGGGCCGGCGCATCCGGGGCACGGACGTCAAAGACATCATGTGGTTTACGCCGAACGGCGCGGAGATGGCGGAGGGCGATTGGTCCAACTACTTTGCCAAATGTTTTGGCATGCTGGTCAGTGGGGCCACCATCGACGTGCGCGATGCCCGGGGCGAACTGGTCCGCGACGCGACGTTCCTCATCCTCTGCAACGCGCATCACGAATCGCTGACCTTCATCCTGCCGGGACAAAAGGAGGTGCAGTGGGGCGTGATCTTGGACACGGTTGAAGAGACGGGGTTCCTGCCCAAACCGCATTTGGTCGACGCTGGCGAGGAAATCGAGCTTTGCGAGCGGAGCCTCCTGCTCCTGCAGCTTTCGTCGGGCGACGAAAGCCTCGCCCGAGAGGCATCTTGGAACACCAAA
>CAXUNV010000175.1:0-9064 GCA_964252355.1 uncultured Chthoniobacterales bacterium
GCTTCCGGGGTCGTCGTCAAGGCGCAAATTCACGCGGGCGGCCGCGGCAAGGGCACGTTCACCAACGGTTTCAAAGGCGGGGTGCACCTTTGCACCAGCCCGGCGGAGGCGCGCGAGTTGGCGGAAAAGATGCTCGGCCAGACGTTGGTGACCCACCAGACCGGACCCGTCGGCAAGCTCGTGCGCACCGTGCTCGTGGCGGAGTCGGTCGAGATCGAGCGGGAAAACTATTTTGCGATCCTCATGGATCGCGCCACGGCCGCGCCGATGATCGTCGCCAGCACCGAAGGCGGCGTGGAGATCGAAGCGGTGGCGGAAAAGTCCCCGGAACGCATCGTGCGCGAGCCCGTTCACCCGACGCTCGGATTCCAACCGTACCAGGGTTTGAAATTGGGTCGCGAACTCGGGTTTGCCGGGGAACAACTGAAGGCAACCTCCAAGCTGTTTGCAAACCTCTTCAAACTGTTTGCCGCGCTCGATTGTTCCATGGTGGAGGTCAATCCGCTCGTCGTCACCAAACGAGGCGAGGTGCTCGCTTTGGATGCCAAATTCAACTTCGACGACAACGCGCTTTACCGGCACCCGGAGATCGTGGCGATGCGCGATTTGGCGGAGGAAGACGCGCGCGAGGTGGAAGCTTCCAAGCACAGCCTCAATTACATCGGGTTGGATGGCAACATCGCGTGCCTGGTCAACGGCGCCGGTTTGGCGATGGCCACCATGGACATCATCAAGAGCGCCGGTGGCGAGCCGGCCAACTTCCTCGACGTGGGCGGCGGCGCGAGCGAGGAGCAGGTGACCGAAGCCTTCAAGATCCTGGTTTCCGACCGGAACGTGAAGGCGATTCTGGTGAACATTTTTGGCGGCATCATGCGCTGCGACGTCATCGCCCAAGGCATCATCAACGCGGTCAAAGCCGTGAGCCTGCCGGTGCCGTTGGTGGTGCGGTTGGAGGGTACGAACGTCGACTTGGGCAAGAAATTGCTGGCAGATTCACGGCTGCCGATCCAGGCGGCGTCCGACCTGGCGGAAGCCGCAAGATTGGCGGTGGCGGCGGCGGGGTCGGCGGCAGCCTGAGGGTGCGACGATGCGAGATCTCCAGCACCCACGCGCACCCCTGCCTCCGTCCGCCTGAAATCTTTCCCCATGTCTATCCTGGTCAACAAACAAACCCGCCTGCTCGTCCAGGGAATCACGGGGAGTTCGGGGGCGTTCCACGCGCGCGGCTGCGCGGAGTACGGCACGAACGTGGTCGCAGGCGTGACCCCCGGCAAAGGCGGTCAGAAGTTCGACGGCACCATCCCGGTGTTCGACGCCGTCTTTGAGGCGCGGCAGGCGACCGGGTGCAACGCCACGATGATTTTCGTGCCCGCACCTTTTGCCGCCGACGCCATCTTGGAGGCGGCCGACGCCGGCGTGGAGTTGATCGTCTGCATCACGGAAGGGATCCCGGTGATGGACATGATGCGGGTCAAAGAAGGGCTCAAAGGCAAGGGGAGCCGGTTGATCGGGCCCAACTGCCCGGGCATCATCACGCCGGGCCAGTGCAAGATCGGGATCATGCCGGGTTACATCCACAAACCCGGGACCGTCGGCGTCATCTCGCGTTCGGGGACGCTGACGTACGAGGCGGTTTGGCAACTGACCCAACGCGGTTACGGCCAATCGACGTGCATCGGCATCGGCGGCGATCCCATCAACGGGACCTCGCACCTCGATGCCGTGAAGCTTTTCGCGGAGGACGAAGGGACGGAAGCGTTGGTCATCATCGGCGAGATCGGCGGGGCCGCGGAAGAGGAAGCGGCAGCCTGGATCAAAGAGCATTACCGCAAACCCGTTTGTGCCTTCATCGCCGGCGCGACGGCACCGCCGGGACGGCGCATGGGTCACGCCGGCGCGATTGTGGCGGGCGGGGCCGGCACGGCTTCCGGGAAAATCGAAGCGTTTCGATCGGCCGGGATCGCCGTGGCGGAGACCCCGGCGACGATCGGCGAAACCTTAATAGGCGTGCTCCACGCATAACAGCATATGGCCGCATTCAGCAAAGGACTTGAAGGCGTCGTCGCCAACGAAACCCGGCTCGGCGACGTTCGGGGGCAGGAAGGTCAACTCATCTATTGCGGGTACGACATCAACGAGCTCGCCGGCAAAGCGTCGTTTGAGGAAGTCGTCTTCCTGCTTTGGAACGGCCGTCTACCGAACGCCGCCGAACTGCACGCACTCTCCGAGGAACTCGCTTCGCAGCGGCAGCTGCCCGACGGGGTCGTTGCCTTCCTCCGGTCCGCGCCGAAAGACGCCGTCCCGATCGACGTGCTGCGGACGGCCGTGTCGATGCTCGGGTTGTACGATCCCCACGCGATGGCTGAAACACACCCGGAAGCGCTCCGCCGGCGCGCGGTCAGCCTCGTGGCGAAGACCGGGGTTATCATCGCCTATTTCCACCGGTCCCGACAGGGTCAGGAGCTGCCGCCGGTGCGCGTGGACCTGAGTGAAGCCGCGCACTTTCTTTACCTTTTGGACGGGGTGGAACCATCCCAGCAGAAAACCCGGACGTTGGACGTGGCGTACGTCCTGCACGCCGAGCACGGCATGAACGCCTCGACCTTCAGCGCCCGGGTGGCGATCTCGACGCTGACCGACATTTACTCGGCCACCACCGCCGCGATCGCCACGCTCAAAGGCCCGTTGCACGGCGGCGCCAACGAGGGCGTCATCCACATGCTCCAAGAGATCGGTTCACCCGACGGAGTTGACGCCTACGTCGATCGCGCGTTGGCCGAGAAGCGGAAGATCATGGGGATCGGCCACCGGGTCTACAAGGTGCTCGACCCGCGGGCGCCGCACCTCCGCAACATGGCGGTGCAGCTCAGCCAGGAGTTGGGCGAACCCAAATGGATCGAGATGTCGGAACGGATTGCCGCCCTGATGCGCGAGCGCAAAGGCCTGTACGCGAACGTCGATTTCTATTCAGCCACGGTCTACTACTCGTTGGGCATTCCGACCGACTTGTTCACGCCGATCTTCGCGATCTCGCGCATGGCAGGGTGGACCGCGCACATCTTGGAACAGCTGGCGGACAACCGGTTGTACCGGCCGTTGAGCGAGTACGTCGGGCAACCGGTCGGTCGGACGTTCGTCCCGGTCGAGGCGCGCTGACGCGCGCTGCGGGCGGGTCTCGCATGGCACCTTTTGCCCTACCGATCTCCCTAAGGTTGCCGCAACCGAGATCCGTAACATTAATTCTTGATGTAAGGTAATCTCTGGTCTAAACGTCGGGCCATGGCTTGGCGTCTCGATGAACACGTGGTCTGCGGCGAAATCGACAACCGGCAACGGGGACGCGTCACCGGTCATATTTCCCTGGCAGGCGTCGACCGGCCGTTGACGCTGGAGTTGGCAGGCGACTGTCACCCGGACTTGGCCGGGTGCTTCCTGCGCTTTGAGAACCCCCACCCACTGCCGATGACCACGCGCCCGCCCGCCTTCGCGCAGCGCGGTGCGGCGGGGGACATCACCGCGGCGCGCAAGGTGCGCACGTTCGACCTGCCCGCCGAGGAAGCCTACGAGATGCTCAAGCGCGGGGAGCGACCGCCCGAACGCAAGGCCAACGCCCTCTACCTCGAATGGCTAAGCCCGGTGAGCGGCCGGTTTGTGATCGAGAGCGCCTCTTACCGGCTGACGGTCTCCGAACCCGCTTGGCGCTTCACGGCGGACGAGATGGCTGAACGGGCCTCCCTCGCCGAAGGGAGCGGCGCGTTCGCCACCATCTTGGAGGCGGATGGGCGGTTGGAAACCTGGGATGAATTCCGTCACGAGCAAGCCTTGCGCGAGAGCGATGCGCGCGGCGAACGGTACCGCCGCTTGCTGGAGAAGTACTCCGACCACCCCGACGCCGAGCGCCTCATCGCCCGGGAGATGGGTTGGACGCGTTGGGGTGAGTTGCTTGATGCGGAGGCTGGCGGCGAAGATGCGGCTGGCGCGGGCGAGGTCGCTGGGGCCAGGCAGGAGATGGTGCCGGAGGTATTCGACGACGGGGACGACCGTGGCCAGCCGACGTTCGATGAGGCAGGGCGCGCGCTCGCGCGCGCCATCCAAGCACGCGCCCAGGAGGCGTTGTATGCCTTGGTTGAGGAGTCGCGGGCGTCCGGCCATCTTTTGGCAAGCGGCGATTCCGCCCTGGGGGAGTTCGTCGGCCAGTGGATGCTGCTCAACGCCAAGCTGGCCGGTGCCCTGGGGGTGCTTGCCCGTGGCGACGATGGGTGGTTTGAGCCGGCTTTCACGGTGGCTTGCCTCAAACGCGTGCTCGATCTTCACCAAGGTGCCCTCCGTGCCGCGCAGGATCTCTCCGGCAGCGCGGCTTTGCCGGCCGAACGTCTCGCCCACTATCGGGCAGAGCTTTTCACCCTGCGCGAGGAGATCCTTCGCCTGATCGCCCGACTGCGAGGGTGAGCGCGCGCTGCGCGCGGTGGCCGGTTCTCGGTTCCCGGTTGCCCGTTGCCGGCGGCCACCACGGGTGACCCCGGTGGGGTGCCACCGCCGACCGATGGATGATGCCGGGGCGGGCAAAAAGGTCAGGCGGGCTTGTGGGACGATGGCGGGTCTTTACGGGCGGGACGCCCATGCTCCCCTAACGCCCGGCGGCGTCTCGCAGGCGGCGCTCCCGAGCCTTGCCCTTGCCAATCCGCTCGCAGTCGCTGCGTTTTTCGTGACCCGCCCTACGCCGCCTGCATCGCTTGCGTCGTCGGGAGCGCCCCGCTGAGGCGGTCAAACTCCCCCAGCGCCATGGCCACGACTTGGTCCATGTTGTAGTAGCGGTAAGTGGCCAAACGCCCGACGAAGCTGACCTTGGCGGTGGCTTCCGCCAGCCGGGCGTACCGGGCGTAAGCCTCCTTGGCATCTGGTGCCGGCACCGGGTAATACGGCTCCCGGCCCAGTTCGTAATCTTGCGGGTACTCTCGCACGACCGTGGTGACCGGCAGTTTCTGGCCGGTGATGTGCTTGGTTTCCACCACCCGGGTGAACGCTTCTTCGTTGGGATAGTTCACCTGGACCGCCGGTTGATGGTACTCGACCGGCAACGTCACTTCTTCGAACCGCAACGAACGGTAAGGCAACGGGCCGAAGCGGTACCCGAAAAACTCGTCCACGGGTCCCGAATAGATCAGGTGTCGGTACCGGACCTTGCTGGCCACGTCCCGGAAGTCGGTCCCGAGGCGGACCTCGATTTTGGGATGGTCCAAGATCCGACCGATGAGCGGCGTGTACCCGTCGGCCGGCAACGCTTGGAAACTTTCCGTCACGTATCGGTTGTCCCGGTTCGTCCGGATCGGGATGCGTCCACAGACGCTCGCGTCCAAATCCGCCGGGTCGCGCCGCCACTGCTTGCGGGTGTAGTTGCGGAAGAACTTCTCGTAGAGTTCCCAACCGACCTGCGAGACGATGAGCTCTTCCGAATTGCGCGGGTTCTCGATGGGCACCCGCCACCGGGCGAGCGTCGCCTCCATCTCTTCCGTGGACGACGGCCGACCCAGGAATTGCTCGAAGGTGTTGAGGTTGATCGGGAAATTCCAGTACCGCCCGTCCGTGTACGACAAGATCGTGTACTCGACCGGGCGCCACTCGGTAAACCCGCTCAGGTAATCCCGCACGCGCGCGGAGTTGGTGCGGAAATAGTGGGGGCCGTAGCGATGCAGCAGGACGCCGGCGGCGTCGTGCGAATCGAACGCATTGCCGGCGATGTGCTCGCGCCGGTCGATGACGAGCACGGTCTTGCCGAGCGCGCGCGCGAAACGCTCCGCGAGGACGGCGCCGGAGAACCCCGCACCCACCACCAAAAGATCATAAACCGGCGTCATCTTGTCTGGCTCAGAACGGCCGTCCGGCGGTCATCTTAAGGGACGACCCGATTGCGCAAGATTGCCAAGATCGCGCGTGATTGCGCAAGATTTGCAAAAGGCAGGCGTGGCTACCTCGGGCGTTGACGGCGCGTTCTGCACCCCACCAGAATTTTTGACGATCCGCTTACTCCTCCCAAATCTTGGCAATCTTGCGCCATGGGCTCTCGGCCTGCCCGGGCGCAAATCCCCTAAAGCACCCCTGGCGCCGGCCGAAACACCTTCCGGGTGATTCGCTTGCAAAAAGAACCGCACCGTCCGGCGTTCCGCGCGTGAAAACCGGGCCGGAGGTCGTTAGACTGCCGTCGCCCGCGCCTCATCCTCACGCATGAACACCGACCGCCCCGCCCCGCTCGAGCCTTTGCTCTTGGCGCGCTACGTCGTGCCCGTGCTCGGGTGCGTGGCCGCCGTCGCGCTTGGCGTGTTCCTGGTCAGCTACCCGAACACCATCACCACGACGGTGTTGTTCTTGGCGTCATTGCTGGTGATCATGGCCTTCGTGCGGCCCGCGGCCGGCGTTTATTGCCTCATCGGGCTGAGCGGCTACCTGGACCTAGTGAAACGGCTTGGCGTGCTCACGGGCGATGTGCAGGCGCTGGACGTGGTGGTCACCTTGGCGATCGCCCCAATCCTCTTCGCAGGCATCTGCGCGGGGCTGGTGTTCCATTTCATCATCCACCGCCAAACGTTGGCGGGCTGGCAGCGCATTCTGCTGATCGTGGTCACCCTCCTCACCGGGGCGGTGTTGGTCCAAGCCTTTGGGCACGGCGCCGGCCTGTTGGGCGGATTGCAGGAGTTCGCCAATTCCGGCGCCTACGTCCCGCTCATCCTGCTGACCGGGATCCTGTTTCCCGGGCCGGTGGACGTGCGGCGCGTTTTGAGGTTTTGCTTGTTCGTGTACGTGCCGGTGGCGCTTTACGGCATTTGGCAGCAGGTGTTCGGACTCAGCGACTTCGAAATCTCCTACCTGAAGAGCGGGTTCACCATCAACATCGGCCTGTTGGACGACCTCCGGCCGCGGCCGTTTTCGACGCTCAACTCGCCGCACGCCCTCAGCGTCTGCACCGCTTTGCTGGCGGGTGTGGCCTTCTTGGTCCCTTGGGATGGGCCGCGCGGCCGCTTGTGGCGGGCGTCGCTCGGCACGCTCTACGCGGTGGCCTGCGCCTGCACCGTGGTGCGCGCGGGTTGGGTGCTGCTCGTTTTCGTCGCGCTTGGCTACCTCTGTTTCCGGCGGCGCTGGACCACGGCACTCTTCTACGCCGCCCTGGTCGCCGGGTTTACCCTCCTGATCACCAACGCCGAGCCCTTGCTCAAATCGCTGGATTACTTGGAAAGCCGGCTGCCGACCGAAGGCGACCTGGGCAGCCAAGCGTTTCGGCTCGGCACGTTCAGCGAGCGTCTTTTGAGTTTTCGGAACGTCCTCACCAACCCGGAGTTCCACACCTTGTTTGGCAACCGCAAGTTCCAAGGGTCGCTGGGCGACGACACCGACGAAACAGCCGTCGTCCATGACCAGATCGGGCAGATCCTGATCAAGTACGGCTTCGTGGGGCTTGGCGCCGTGGCGGCTTTAGGCGGCGCGGGCCTTTTCCTGGCGCACCGGGCCGTGTTCCGACAACGCAACGGGCGGGTGCGCGCCACGGCGCTCGCGCTCCTCAGCGTCCTGACGGCCACCGTGTACAGCGGCATGCTGTTCGGCAGCCACCTGAGCGTGTTCCCGGTAAACATCTTCTTTTCCCTTTGCGCCGGTGCCCTGGTGGTTTGTTCCCTGCCGGTGAGCACCGGCGACGGGGACGACCGACCCGTCGTACCTGGGACTTAGACCCATGCGGCGAGGCGTTTTCCGGGCCGGGGCCGACCGCTTGCGCCACAGCGCGAAGCTGCGGGCCACCGCCTATTACGGCGGGAGTTCCTTGGTCTGCCAAGGGCTTCGTTTTGCCGGGCTCATCCTTGCCACCCGACTGGTCGCACCGGCCGCTTTCGGCACGCTGGCGACGGCGCTCATGGTGAGCGGTTTGTGCGGGTTGCTGCGTGAGTTCGGGTTGAATTCGGCGTTGCTGAGCCAGCCAAACCCTGCGCCAGGTTGGGGCCGGCTGCATTTTCGGCTCACGCTGATCCTCACGACCGGGGTGGCGTTGGCCTTGGTTGCGGCGTGTCACCTCTTGCCCACGTTGGCCGGGGTGCGCCCGTACCTGCCCTGGCTCGTCGGCACGATCCTGGCCGAAGGGGCCGGGCAAACGCCTGCCGTCCTTGCCCAAAAAGCGTTCCGTTTCCGGGAACTCGCCTTCATCGAGTTGGCCGCGACCGGCACTTGGCTGGCAGCCCTCGTGGTCGGGATAGCGGTCGCGCCGGGCGTCGCCGCCCTGCTTGCCGCCCGCGCCGTGGAGACGGTCGTACGGAGCGCGTCTTTACTCGCCGGCTTTTGGCGGCACCTCTTCGCAGGCGCTGTCACTTCGGAGATGTGGATGTATTACCGCCGCTTCGCGAGGTTGTTGGGACCTCAGGCTTGGCTGGAAAACGTCTTTTCGAATCTGGACGTCCTGCTCCTGCGTCCGTGCGTCGGCGACGTGGAACTGGGCGTGTACGAGCGGACGCTGCAACTGCTCCGGGTACCGCTCTCTTTGAGCGTCAACCTGATCGACCGAGTCGCCGGCGCCGCCTACAGCCGGGACCAAGGCGAGCCTGGCCTGCTGCGTCGTTCGGTCGGGCAATTTTCCGTGGTGATCGTGGTGGGCTCGATGGCGGGCTTAATTGCGTTACAACTTTTTCTCTACGTGTTGGCACCAACGGCGTTGAACGCCGAGTGGCAGCGTT
Source organism: uncultured Chthoniobacterales bacterium (assembly GCA_964252355.1). Taxonomy (GTDB): domain Bacteria; phylum Verrucomicrobiota; class Verrucomicrobiia; order Chthoniobacterales; family JAFAMB01; genus CAXUNV01. Next base: position 8,709 of record CAXUNV010000175.1, read on the forward strand.
CCATCGGCGGGTTGGTCTGGTGGGCGGTGCCGTTCTGCCTTTTGCGCCCGCTGGTTTGGAATTTCAACATCTTCTTCCAAGCCACGGGCAAACCGGTGCGCTTGCTGGGCACGTTGGTCATCATGACTTCGGCTTTGGCGGCGTTTGGCCTTTGGTGGGCGTCCCTCCTGGGTGCCCGGGGCATGCTGCTCGCCTCCGGCGCGGCGTACGGGTGCGCCTTGGCGATGCAAGCGGCGTGGTTCCTGCGCCGGGGCAAATCTGGGGCCAAACCGGTCGGGTTGGGACCCCTCCACGGCGGTGCCGGACGGGGGGGGGGGGGGGAGGTGTGGCGGGGGGGGGGGGGGGTGTTTTTGGTG
>CAXUNV010000176.1:0-9023 GCA_964252355.1 uncultured Chthoniobacterales bacterium
CATGTACTCCTGCGTGTAGAACTTGTTGCCGAACTGGTCGGTGGTAGGGAACGGCACCAAGCCATTGGTGCCGGTGCCGATGGTGTAGATTTTGATGCCGATGGCGGTCGCGGCCTCCGCCCCGGTCAAAGGCGGGACTTTGCCGGCGTTGTTGTCACCGTCGGTGAGCAGCACGATCACCCGGCTTTTGGCGTTGGGGTCGCGCAGGCGGTTGGCGGCCGTGACCAAGGCGGAGCCGATCGCCGTGCCGTCCTCCGTCAAACCGATCTGCAGCCGGCTCAGGTTCGACAGCAGCCATTCGTGATCCAAAGTCAGGGGGGAGACCAGGTAAGGTCGGCCGGCGAAGGCGATGATCCCGATGCGGTCGTCTGGACGTCCCTTGATGAAACGTTCGGTCACCTGCTTGACTGCGTCGATCCGGCTGGCGCGGTCGCCGCCGATCTGGAAATCCTCGGAAAGCATCGACCGCGAGACGTCGAGCAGCAGCATGATGTCGATGCCGCTGGCCCGCACCCCCGTTGTCGCTTGGCCGGCCTGCGGTCGCGCGAGCGCCACCACCAGGGCGGCGCTGCCGACAGCCAGCATGCCCGGACCCAACCACGCGTCAGCCGAGCGCCACCGGCCGCTGCCCTCAGCAGCCAAACGTGCGGGCGCGTAGTTCACCCGCGCGGGCCGGAACCGCCGCCGACGGTACCACCACACCGCCGGCAACACGGCCAGCAACAACAGAAACAAAGGTTGCTCGAAACGAAAATCCGGATTCACGAAACCCCGTCGATGAAGGCGCGCGCTTGACCGAGCAGAGAGTCGCCCGCTTCCCGGCCCGGATCAACCCGCGCGTATTTGATTCGGTCGCAGGTCTCCAGAAACGCCGCCAAGTGGGCGCGCAACGGCGGCGTGAAACTCGGGTGGGTGAGCGTCGAAGTCAGGAACTCGGGCGTGGTCTGCCGCGGGGCGCGCACGCCGTGGCGGCGGGAGACGTACTCACGCAAGGTGTCGGAGGCTTCGATGCTGACGCCATAGGCCGTCATTTCGGGGAGGCGCTGCGCCAGCGCCTGGAGCCGCCCCAAAGCCCACGCGCGCGGGTCTGGTTCGACCGGGTGCCGAACCTTCGGACGCGGCCAGAGCAGGTACGCCACCAACACCACCAGCAACAGCCCCGTGAGCACCGCCACGGCCATCCAGGCCGGGTCCGACGCGATCGGGGGCCGGATGTCTTCGATCTCTTCCGCCGCCGCCAGCAACCATCCCCACGCCGGGCTCATGCCGACTTCAGCCGCTTTTCCCGACGGAGAAAGAAGGCCCGCAAGGCCGGGAAGTAGTCGGTGTCGGTCCGCAGCGTGACGGCCTCGACGTTCCCTTGGCGCAAGGTCGCGTCGCGCGCCCGCCGTTGGGCCGCACCGGCTTCGGCGAATGCTTCCCGCACCCGGCGATCGCTCGAGTTCAGCCGCACGGGACGCCCCGACTCGGGATCCTCCGCCAGGATCACGCCGACGTTGGGCAATTCGTACTCGCCGGGATCCTCGATCGGCACCGCAATCAAATCGTGACGACGTCCGGCGACCGCCAGCGGCCGTTCGAACTGCCGGTCTTGGAAGTCGGAAAGCAGAAACACCACGGCGCGGCGGGTGACCACGCGGTTCAAGAACGTCAGGGCTTCGGCGACGCGCGTGCCTCGCCCGACCGGTTCGAAAAACAGCACCTCACGGATGAGCCGAAGCGTGTGCGTGCGACCCTTGCGAGGCGGGACAAAAAGTTCCACCCGATCGGTGAAAAGCAGCAAGCCCACCTTGTCGTTGTTGCGGATGGCGCAGAACGCCAACAGCGAAGCCACCTCCGCCGCCACTTCGCGTTTGCTGGCGGCGGTGCTGCCGAACCCGCCCGACGCACTCAGGTCCACCAAGAGCATGACCGTGAGTTCGCGCTCCTCCACGTACTTGCGCACGTAAGTTTCCCCCGTACGCGCCGTCACGTTCCAGTCGATGGCCCGGATTTCGTCGCCTATCTGGTAGGGGCGGAGCTCGTCGAAGTTCATGCCGCGCCCTTTGAAGACGCTGTGGTACTGCCCGGAAAAGGCGTTCTCAACGAAGCGCCGGGTGCGCAGTTCCAAGCGCCGGATCTTTTTGATGATCTCGCTGGTCGACCGCATGCGCGTTCAGGGGACGGGCAAACCGCCGAAGATCTTCTCGATGACCGTCTCGCTCGTCACCTCTTCGGCTTCAGCCTCGTAACTGACGGCGATGCGGTGGCGCAGCACATCGGGGCCGACGCTCTTCACGTCGTGCGGCGTCACGTAGCCGCGTCCGTCCAAGAAGGCGTGCGCCCGCGCCGCCAGCGTCAGGTTGATCGTGGCCCGCGGCGATGCGCCGTAACGGATCAGCCCGTCCATGCCCAACGCGTACTGGTTCGGATGACGGGTGGCCCAGACGACCTCCACGATGTAGTCCTTGACCCGCTCATCGATGTAAATGCCGTTCACCAGCTGGCGAGCCTCCAGGATGCGGGCGGCAGCGACCACGGTGTCGACCGCCAACGCCGGCGTGGTGGTACCCATCAGGTCAAGGATCTGTCGCTCTTCGCTTTTGGTGGGATAATTCACGCGCAACTTCAGCATGAACCGGTCGAGTTGCGCCTCAGGCAGCGGGTAAGTGCCTTCCTGTTCCAACGGGTTCTGCGTCGCCATCACCAAGAATGGGTCGGGCAGCGGAAACGTGGTTTCACCGATGGTGACTTGGCGCTCTTGCATGGCTTCCAACAAGGCGCTCTGCACTTTGGCGGGCGCCCGGTTGATCTCGTCAGCCAAGATCAGGTTGGCAAAGATCGGTCCAAGCTTCGGCCGAAATTCCCCTTCGCGGGGATAATAGATGAGCGTGCCGATCAGGTCCGCAGGCAGCAGGTCCGGGGTAAACTGCAGCCGTTGGAAGCTCGTTCCGATGCTCGCCGCCAACGTTTTGACCGTGAGGGTCTTGGCCAAGCCGGGCACGCCCTCCAACAAGATGTGCCCATTGGCCAACAACCCGATGAGTAGCCGGTCGATGAGGTAGTTCTGCCCGACGATCACCCGGCCCAGCTCGGCTCGAAGGGGCGCCACCCAACTGCCGGCCTCCCTGATCCGCTCCGTCATCACCTCGGTCGACATGGCCATAGCTAAGCACGGATTTGCCGGAGGGGAAGGGGCGGCACGCGGCCGTCCGCACCCGAAATCGCTTTGAAAGCGCCGGGAAAACGTTCATCCTGAACAGGCTTGTACCCGACGCCGTGGCAAAGAAAGACGCTGTGGAACGCCATCACGGGCCTTTGTCTCCTGGTGATCGGCGGTCTGGTCGTCCTTGCCGTCTTTGTCACGGCCAAACTGCTGGCGTTCTTGCAGCCGTTCCTTTTGCCGGTCGCCATCGCGGGGGTGCTCGCTTACCTTTTGGAGCCGTTGGTGCACTGGCTCCAACGCCGCCGCGTGCCGCGCGCCGTGGCCGTCTCCATCGTCTTTGCCGGGTTTTTCGTGGGCGGCGTGTCGCTGCTGGTCGGGGTGGGGCCGGCGGTTTACTCGGAAAGCGTCAAATTTTCCGCTGCCCTGCCCGGTTACCTCGACCGGGGCTGGACGATGCTCGACGGTTTCCTGGAATCCAACCTCGCCAGGCTGCCCAAGTTGGGGACCCGCACCAATCCCGAGACGGGCGCACGCCAACCTGTCGTGGAGGGCTCGACCCGGGGTGACCGGCTCGAGCGGTACCGCGACAACCCGTACGTCCAGCAATCGCTGGCCTACCTTAAAGAACAGCTGCCGGCGCTCGCGCAGCGCGCTTGGACGGTCGGGGAAACCAGCCTCACCGGCGTGTTCGGGGCGTTCGGACTCCTCACCGGATTGTTGGTGGTTCCGATTTACCTTTTCTTCTTCCTCATGGAAAGCCCGCGGATCGCTCGGTCGTGGACCAATTACCTACCGCTGCGCCGTTCGGAATTCCGGGACGAAGTCATCGTCGTGCTGCTGGAGATCAACCGGTATCTCATCAATTTTTTTCGGGGGCAATTGGTGGTCAGCCTCATTGACGGTTGCCTCGCCGGTTTGGGGCTCTCCATCATGGGGCTGCAGTTCGGTTTCCTCTTCGGGCTGGGGCTTTGCTTCCTTGGCCTCATGCCGATCGTCGGCTTCGTGATCTGCTACATCCCTGCGGTGCTGATCGCCTTCCTGCAGTTCAACGATTGGGTGCACCCGCTTTGGGTTTCCGTGATCTTCTTCGTCGTGCAGCAGGTCGACGGCATCGTGGTCGCCCCGCGGGTGGTGGGCAACTCGGTGGGGCTCCACCCGATGACGGTCATCGTTTCGGTCTTTCTCTGGACTTTGGTGCTCGGCGGACTGCTCGGTGCGATCTTGGCCGTGCCGCTGACGGCCACGCTTAAGGTGCTGATGCAGCGCTACGTCTGGGAACGGCAGCGCAACCTCTTCTTCGATCCCGATCCCGACCGCGCCGAAAACGAGATCGAGATCGCGACGTAGGGAGCCGGACGCCGGACGGGAGGGCTGCCGCACGGGCGACCCCGGTGGGGCGAAAACCCGGCCGGCTGAGGCGGGCCGCATCCGGAAGAGACGATCGCCGGGCGGTTTGAGCCGGCCCGAACTGCCCTGAAGGCGCTTTCGTTGTGGAAGCGGAGTCAGTCCCGCCGTTCGCCTGCCGTAGCCTCGCTCGTTAGGCCGCCGGCACCCTTCGCCCCGCGGTGATCCTTCGGCGATGCGGCTGCAGTCGGCGGGACGGGTTTTCGCCCCAGCGGGGTCGGTCGCGGCGGCGCGCCTACCAGCGCTGAGATGTTGGCCATCTTGCGCAATCCCCCCTCACATGTGCGCGATGATGCTGTCGCCAAACTCCGAGCACTTCACCTCGGTGGCACCGTCCATCAGGCGGGCGAAATCGTACGTGACGTACCGGCTGGCGATCGCGCCGTTTAGGCCGCGGATGATGAGGTCGGCCGCTTCGTGCCAACCCAGGTGGCGCAGCATCATCTCACCCGACAAGACCACCGAACCCGGGTTCACCCGGTCTTGGTTGGCGTACTTGGGCGCCGTCCCGTGGGTGGCTTCGAAGATCGCGTGCCCGCTGTGGTAGTTGATGTTGCCGCCCGGGGCGATGCCGATCCCGCCGACCTGCGCAGCCAACGCATCGGAGAGGTAATCCCCGTTCAGGTTCAGCGTCGCGATGACGTCGAAATCTTCCGGCCGCGTCAACACCTGTTGGAGCGTGATGTCGGCAATGGCATCCTTCACGAGGATCTTGCCGTCCGCCATCGCCCCCTTCATCTCGGCGTTTGCGGCGGCTTCGCCTTTCTGGGCTTTGGTGCGTTCCCAGCGCGCCCACGAATAGGTCTGCTCGGCAAACTGCGTGTCGGCCAATTCGTAACCCCAATCCCGGAAGCTGCCTTCCGTAAACTTCATGATGTTACCTTTGTGGACGAGGGTGACCGATCGCCGTTTTTGTTCGATGGCGTAGCGCAGCGCCGCCACGATCAGGCGGGTTGACCCCAGGTGGCTGACGGGTTTGATACCGACCCCCACTTCCACTTCCGGGGTGCCCAGGGAGGGTTCCTTCGCGAGAAATGCCTTGGTGGCAGCGTCCGTGCCGAAGCGGATCTTGCCAAACTCCTGCGGAAATTCCTTTTCCAGCAGCGCGAGGAACCGGCGCGCCTCCTCACTCCCTGCGCGGAACTCGATGCCGGCGTAGATGTCCTCGGTGTTTTCCCGGAAGATCACCATGTTCACCAGCTCCGGGCGACGCACGGGCGAGGGGACGCCTTCGAACCACTGCACCGGCCGCACGCACGCGTAGAGATCCAACAATTGGCGCAGCGCGACGTTGAGTGAGCGGATGCCGCCACCGACGGGCGTCGTCAGCGGACCTTTGATGCCCACCAGATATTCTTTGAACGCTTCCACCGTGTCGTCCGGCAGCCAGTTGTCGAACCGATTTTTGGCGGCTTCTCCGGCAAAGACCTCGAACCAACGGATCTGGCGCTGACCGCCGTACGCCTTCTGCACGGCGGCGTCGAACACCCGTTCACTGGCCGCCCAGATGTCCGGCCCGGTACCGTCTCCGCGGATGAACGGGATGACCGGATCGTTGGGACACCGCAAGGTCCCGTCGACGATGGAGACCTTCCCGCCTGCGGGCGGGTGCACGTCTTGGTATGGCATAAACAGGGGATAAAAGGGTGGGGGGAGGACGTCGTGAAAACCGTACGGGTCACCTAGGATCTCGGGGGGCGCAAACGGAAACCTCTCCCGCTTTTGAACGTCAACCGCGAGCTTGCGCCACTTTTCAGGGCCGGGCACGATGCCTTGCTCAGGCCGCCCCGCTGGAGGTGTTGAAAAACGGGTGGCGTGCGTTTAAGTCGGGTCTCTGAAAGGTTAACCCTATTAAACTTCTCCCTCCTCCACCCCTCGCCGACCCTGGCTTGCCCGCGCCAAACCTGGTCCGGGCCAACGCCGAAGAACTGGCCGATTTGGTCATGAAGATGCAGCGGCGGTTCCTGATGAACCTTTCGGCCGAACTCGGCCGGGGGAGCGTCTCGTTCCCGCAGTTCTTTTTGCTGACCTACCTAGCGCGGCATCACACCCTCACCATGTCCGGCATCGCCGCCAAGATGGGGCACACGACGGCGGCCGCCACCGGGCTGGTCAGCCGCCTGGAAAAGCTTGGTTACGTCGCCCGCTCCGACGCCCAAGACGACCGTCGCAAGGTCATGGTCGGCATCACCCAGAAAGGGTCTGACCTCGTTTCGGCCATCCGACAGGATATGGTCGACAAAATCAGCGCTTTCCTCTGCGATCGCCTCACGCCCGAGGAGGGCCAAGCCTGGCTGCACATCTACCGGAAAATCGCCGACTTTTGCCAAAATTCTCCCCTGAAAGCATGAGACTGCCCCTCCTCGTCGCCTCCCTCGCACCCTTGTTCGCGGCCGTTTGTGCTCTCGCCGGCGGTGAGGGACCCGCCAACCTTCGTGGCCGCCCCATGACCATCGACGACGCGGTGCAACTGGCGCTTCGACAAAACCCGAGCATCCTGCAGCAGGTGCAGGAGCTGAAGCGGCAGCACGGCATCGAGCAAACCGCGGCTTCGCTGCTCTACCCGCAGCTGGTGATGAACGCCAGCTACACCAAGGACGACCCGGCCTTGATCCGCGAGTCGGGCACCGGGACGGGCTTAAGCAGTGCGGGTGGACAGCAGTTCGATCTCCTGGCGTTGCCGGCCGGTCAGCCGCTGATCGTGGGCCCGGGCGGCACCACCAACGCCGTGGCGTTGCCGACGCGCGACCTCTTCGGCAACAGCAATTTGACCACCTCCACGGATTCCTGGCTAGTGACCTTGCAGGTGACCCAGACGATCTGGGACGGCGAAGCCACGATCGCGGGCCGCCGCCAGGCGCGCATTTCGGAGGACGCGGCCTACTACCAGTTGCGCGACACCATCGACCAAGTGGTGGCCAACGTGCGCACCCAGTTCGACCGGGTGCTTCTGGATCGCGCCCTCATCCAAGTGCAGGAGGAATCGGTCAACCTGCTGCAGAGCCAACTGGCCGACCAGCGCAGCCGTTTCGAGGCGGGTACGGTGCCCCAGTTCAACGTGCTGCAGGCCGAGACCCAGCTCGAGAATCAGATCCCGCAACTCATCCAGGCCCGCAACAACTACCGCGTCGACCAGCTCAACTTGGCCCGCACCCTGGGCATTCCGGCCGATCGCCAGTACGCCTCGGACGAACCGTTGCCGCTGGTCGGCAAGCTGACCTACCGCCCATTCAAGTTTGACTTGGCAGACGCGCTCGCCACGGCGCGCAACAACCGGCCCTCCCTTAAAGTGCAGCGCTCCAACGTTCTGGCCAACGTGGAGAACATCACGGTGCAAGCTGCAGGTTTCCAGCCCCGGGTCACGGCCGACGTCGGGCTTGAGCAGCGGAGCAATCCCACGGCGACCAACCTGCGCGACACGCGCCAAGGCTGGTTCCTCGGGTTCAACGGGAACTGGAACATCTTCGACGGCCTGGCCACCTACGGCCGGGTGAAAAGCGCCCGGGCATCGCTCGAGCAGGCCAAGGCGACTTTCGACGACAGCATCCGTGCGGTGGAGCTTGAGGTGGCCACGGCCGCGAGCAATCTCCGCAACGCCCAGGAAACCATCGTGAGCACGCAGAAAGCAATCGACGAGGCGCGCGAGGCCCTGCGGCTTTCCAACGAGCGGTTGGCCGCCGGCACCGGCACCCAGCTCGACGCCCTCAACGCCCAGACCCAGCTGACGACCGCCGAGACCAACTTCGTGCAGGCCGAGTACAACTACAGTGCCTTCATGATCGAATTCCAACGGGCGACGGCGACCGAGGTGCGTTATAACGACACCTTCGACACGTCTACCCGGCCGTCGACGATCAGCCCGAAGGAGGCGCGTAAAGCGGCCAAGTTCCGCCGCGACTCGCCGCTGGATCCTGACAAGCCCGCCACGGCCAAGGCGAAACGTGAGTCGCTCATCCCGCCCGCGGGCAAGGTCAACACCGGCGGGAATGACTGACCCGGAGATCCTCCAGTTCCCTTTGCTGGCCGCGCTCCCCGGCGTGCGGCATGGCTTCATCGGCCGGGTGCCGGGCTTGGGCGTGACCGGGGACCGCTCGGAGGTTTCCGCGCACCTCTCCGCCGTGCACGCGCGCCTGTTGCGGGCGGCGGGCCTGCCGCCGTTGCGCGGGGCCGAACAGGTTCACGGGGCAGAAGTCGCGGCGGTCGACGCCCGTTCCGCGCCGCTGACGGCCGGGGTAGACGCCCTGGTCACGGACGATCCTGACGTCATCCTCGGCGTGCGGGTGGCGGATTGCTGCGCCATCTACCTCGTCGACCCACGGCGGCGGGCGCTCGGTTTGGCGCATTCCGGCAGGAAGGGCACGGCCCTCAACATCGCCGAGGCGACGGTGCGCGCCCTCGGCGAACGTTTTGGCACTGCGCCCGCCGACTTGGTCGCGCAGTTGAGCCCGTGCGTGCGGCCGCCCCATTACGAGGT
>CAXUNV010000177.1:0-8772 GCA_964252355.1 uncultured Chthoniobacterales bacterium
CAGCGTCCAGAGCTGGAGCACGCCCCGGGCGCTCACCGTGGCGGCCTGGGGCTGCCCGGATCCGGCAAAGTCGGCGACGCCGGCGATCTTCAGGGGCGGACCGGGCTGCGGCGGCGTGCGCGCCGTGACCGACCAGGCGGTCCCGTCCGGGCGATCGACGAGGGCCAGCCCGCCCGCATCCGCGCCCGAGCGCGTCGCCGCCAGGAGCGCCGGCCGGGGGCGCCGCCGGAGGCTGTTCCACGGCTGCCTTGAACTGGTCAGAGGTGTCTGGCTGAACCAGGCAAACCTCCGTTGCGAAGGTCACCTGATGGTGCGGGTTAAAGGTCAAGGGCACCGGCGAGACCACGCCCTGGTACTTCATCTTCAGGATGGCGTCGACGACGGCGTCGGGGTTGTCGAGAGAACCGACTTCTTCCAGCGCCTTGGCGTACATGAAGAAGTAGTCATAATAGAGCAGCGAGACCGAGGATTGTGGTCCCTTCGCCGCGCCCAAATCGAAATAATTCTTGAAGTAGTCCTGCACCGCGGGGTTGGGTGAGGCACCCCAACAAACCGGCACGCAGCTCAGGGTCACCGGCTTGTCCGATTTCAAACGCCGCTCCGCGTAGATGCCTGGATCCACGCCGAACAGGAAATAGGCGGGGGCCACCGCCAACTTCAGAGCTTGCGGGAAAGCGGTCAGGGTAGAATCCCCGTTGTACCAGAAGTGGACGATGTCGGGATTCATCCCTTTGACCCGCGTGAGCAACGGTGAAAAGTCGGTGGTGTCGGGCGGGTACCTTACCAAATCCACTTGCTGTCCCTCCGCCTCCAACGCTTTCACATAATGTGAGGAGAGGTACTGGCCAGTCGCGTCGTTTCCGACGAAGACGACCGAATGCTTCGGAGCTTGGGGCAGCAGGGGCGTCAAGAGCGCGAGCACCCCTTTCGCCGTGCTGCCGCTGCGTTGCCATTCCTGGGGTTCCGTCTGGAAGGTGTAGTGCAGCCAGCCTCCCTGGGCCACGGCTTTGTCGTCGAGTACCGCCCCCAAAGAACTGTTCCCGGAAAACTGGAGGACCTTGGCTGCTCCGGTAATCTTGGCCATCGAAACCGAGAAGTCGTGCGTTTCCGTACCCCAGATTGCTTTGACCCCGACGTCATCGACCAACTCGCGGGCCGCCGCGATGGTCACATTGACGTCGGTGCGGTTGTCCCGGATGTAGAGATTGATCTTGTAGGTTTTGCCTCCGACCTTCACGCCACCGGCGTCGTTGATCTGTTTGGCGGCCAGCTTGGCCGCGGCGACGATGGTGTTGCCGGCAGAAACAAACGATCCGGATTCAGCCGCGACGACGCCGATCTTCAATTCCTGATCCTCGGCCTGGACCGGTCGCGCGCAGAGCGCGACGAGTGCGGTGGCCGCGAGGGCGGCGCCGAATTTCGAATTTTTCATGGGGGAGAACGCCTCGTTCGACCCAAACTCGGGAGGAGGGGGTGGCGAACCCCGCGAGGCTAGGTTTGTGCCGATGGGGTGTCAATCCGGCATTTGGATGGCGGAGACCCCAAAGCTCGTTTCAACGGCCCGACGCCGACGCTACGCTGCCGGGCGGGACGCCCATGTTCCCTTGGCCCTGCCGAAGTTCAGGTTGGGCGCATTGCCCCCCAAGGAGCGCGGGCGTCCCGTCCGTTTGCTGAAACGCCGCAAACGGGGCGGAGAACCGGGCGCGCCGACCTACGTCGCATCGGCGCCGGCTTTGGCTCCGGTGCCCGCATCAACCGGTCCCAACACGTCCAAGGCTTTCTTCACGTTGTCGACCCGCAGGACCAGGGTTCCCCGGCGCGACCGGGGGCCGCTGGCCAGGTAAGCGTACTCGATGTTCACCTTCTTCGAAGCCAATTTCCTGGCGATTTCCGACAACGACCCAGGTTTGTTGTCGTGTTCGATCAGGAGGACGTCGTTCTCGACCACCAACGTCCCGTGCTCTTCAAAGATGGCGAGCGCACGTTGCGGGTCGCTCACCACCATCCGCACCACCGAGTGGTCGACCGTGTCGGAAATCGTCAGCGCGTAGATGTTGATCTTTTCGGTCGCCAGCGCGTCGCAGACGTTGGCAAGCGTACCCGGCTTGTTTTCGAGGAACAACGCGAGTTGGAGGGTTTTTTCCATGTTAAATCTTCACCGCACCTTCTGCGGGCACGGGGGCAAGCGTCAGGGCCGGTGCTTTGGCTTGGGGCGCCTTCGGCTTCACCCGGCGGAACTTGGGTTGGAAGGCGTTCCAATCCGCCAGGATTTCCCGGGCGCGCGCGCTCTCGGTTTTTTCCAGGTGCTTGTAGACCATCGACTTCACGAGGGTGATGTCCGTTTCATCGATCAGGCCCTCTACCGTGACGAGTTCCGGATTCAAACGCACCCGGAACCGGTCCGCTTCGTCCAACACGTAAGCCATCCCACCAGTCATGCCGGCAGCAAAATTCTTCCCCGTCGGTCCGAGCACCAAGACGACTCCGCCCGTCATGTATTCGCAGCAATGGTCGCCGACGCCTTCGATGACGGCGACGGCGCCCGAATTGCGCACCGCAAACCGTTCTCCCGCCCGGCCTTCAGCGTAGAACTCACCACCGGTCGCGCCGTAGAGGCAGGTGTTGCCCACGATCGAATTCTCGCGCGCCACAAACCGGTGGTTGGGCGTGGGCCGGATCACCATCTCGCCCCCACCCATGCCTTTGCCGACGTAGTCGTTGGCTTCGCCGATCAACGTGATCTTCACGCCGGGGCTGAGGAACGCCCCCAGGCTCTGGCCGGCGCTGCCGCGCAAGGTGAGGTCGATGGTGCCTTCCGGCAACCCGCGCTCACCCCAAAGATAGGCGATTTCCCCCGACAGCTTGGTGCCGACCGCCCGGTTCGTGTTTTTCACGCGGTAGGAAAGCGCGATGGGCAGTTGGTCGTTCACCGCCTCGCGCGCGTCCTGCAGGACGGCGTCGTCCAACCGGCTGCCGCTAGGCGGATCGTTCCGGTCCCAGGTGTTGTGCCGCGGCTGAAAATCGTCGTCGCGCGAGACGTTCACAAACAAGCGGCCGAGGTTCAACGTGTTCGCCTTCGGATGGTCGGGCACTGGGCGTTGCCGCAGCAGTTCGACGCGGCCCACCAGCTCGTGGAACGTCGCGCACCCCAGGCCCGCCATCAACTCGCGCACCTCTTGGGCCACCCCGTTGAAAAAGTTGACGATGTATTCGGGTTTGCCTTTGAACTTCCCGCGCAGGCGTTCGTCCTGGGTGGCCACACCCACGGGACAGGTGTTCAGGTGGCATTGCCGCACGTAAACGCAACCGGCCGCAATCAGCGCGGTGGTGCCGAAGTTGAACTCCTCCGCGCCGAGCAGCGCAGCGTGCAAGATGTCCAGACCCGTCTTCATCCCGCCATCGGCGCGCAGGATGATCCGGTTACGCAGCCCGTTGAGCATCAGCACTTGGTGCGCTTCGGCCACGCCGAGTTCCCAAGCGCTCCCCGCGTTTTTGATGGAGGAGAGGGGCGACGCGCCGGTGCCTCCGTCGTGACCGCTGATCAGGATGATGTCCGCGTGCGCCTTGGCGACCCCGGCGGCCACGGTGCCGACGCCGGCCTCGGCCACCAGTTTCACGCAGACCTTCGCCCGCGTGTTCACCTGCTTAAGGTCGTAGATCAATTGAGCCAGATCTTCGATGCTGTAGATGTCGTGGTGCGGCGGCGGCGAGATGAGGGTCACGCCCGGGGTGCTCTTGCGCAAGCGCGCGATGAGTTCGGTCACCTTGTGGCCGGGCAATTGTCCCCCTTCGCCAGGTTTGGCCCCCTGCGCCATCTTGATCTCGATCTCTTTGGCCGTGGCCAAGTAGGCAGCGGTCACGCCGAAACGGCCGGCCGCGACTTGTTTGATCGCGCTGTTGGGCCAGTCGCCGTTGGGCCGGCGATGGATCCGTTCGGGGTCCTCGCCGCCCTCGCCGGAGTTGGATTTGCCACCAATGCGATTCATCGCGATGGCCAAGCACTCGTGCGCTTCCGGGCTGAGGGCGCCCAACGACATCCCGGCCGTGGTGAACCGGCGCCGGATCTCTTCAACCGGTTCCACTTCTTCCAGCGGGATCGCCGGCCGTTCCCCTGGCCGGATCTCGAACAGGTCGCGCAGGGAGGTCGGGCGCACGTTCCGCACCGCGTCCACATAAGCCTTGTAGTCCTCCGGCTTGTTGCTTTTGACGAAGGTGTGGAAGTTCTTGATGACCGGCGGCGTGACCGTGTGGGTTTCGCCTTGGCGCCGGAACCGGTAATACCCGGGGTCGCCCAAGCTGGGCACCTTCACCTCTTCGGGTACCGCCTGTGCGAAAGCGCCGGCGTGCCGGGCCAGGGTTTCCTCCGCGATCTCCCGCAAGCCGATGCCCTCGATCTTCGACGGGGTGCCCGCGAAAGATTTGTCGATGAGTTCGGAGCGGAGGCCGATCGCCTCAAAAATCTGCGCGCCGCGGTAGCTGCCGACGACCGAGATGCCCATTTTGGACATGATCTTGAGCAGCCCCTTTTCGAGCGCCCCTTTGTAGTTGCGCACGCCCTTGGCGTACGAATCGACGAGCGCTTCGTCTTTGTCGCGCAGTTCGCGCACGGTCTCGTAGGCCAAGGTCGGGCAGACCGCGCTGGCGCCGTAGCCGATCAGGCAGGCGACTTGGTGCACGTCACGCGCCTCCGCCGTTTCCGCGACGAGGGAGCAACGCATCCGTTTGCCGGCGCGGGTCAGATGGTGGTGGACGGAACCGACGGCCAGCAGCATGGGGATGGCGGCGTGTGCGTGATCCACACCCTCATCTGAAAGGATCAGCAGCCGGACCGAATCATCCACGGCACCCTCGGCCGCGGCGCAAAGCTCGTTGACGGCTTTCGCCAACCCTTCCGGGCCCTCGGCCACGGGCCAAAGGAGAGGGAACGTGCGCGCCTGGTGATCCGGTTCAGGCACCGCACGCAGCGCCGCCAACTCGTGCGGCAGCAGGATGGGCGAATCGGAGTAGACCAGCTTGGCATGTTCCGGCGATTCGCCCAGGAGGTTGCGCCGCCAACCCATGATGGTGGCCAGCGACATCACCAACTTTTCCCGGATCGGGTCGATGGGCGGGTTGGTGACTTGGGCGAAAAGCTGCTTGAAGTAGGTGTAGAGCAGCCGGGGTTGCAGGGACAGAACCGCCAGGGGCGTGTCGTCCCCCATGGAGCCGACCGGTTCCTGGCCGTCGCGCACCATTGGCTTGAGGACGAGTTCCAGTTCCTCGGTGGAGTAGCCGAAAGCGATCTGGCGTTGGGTCAAGCCGAGCGGCTCCAGGTCGGCGCTCGGTTCGGTCACCTCGGTGCCAGCGAGCTTTTGCAGCCGCACCAAGTGCGTGTTGACCCACTCCAGGTAAGGACGTTGGGTGGAGAGCCGCCGCTTGATGTCCGCGTCACGCAGCAGGACGCCGGCGACGGTGTCGACCGCGATCATTTCACCGGGCGCCAGCCGTCCCTTTTCGACCACCTTGGCGTCGTCGACCTCCGTGGAACCCACCTCCGAGCCGAGCGTGAAAATGCCGTCCTCCGAAACCTTGTAGCGGGCGGGACGCAGGCCGTTGCGGTCAAGGCATGCGGCAGCCGTCAAGCCGTTGCTGAAGACCAGCCCGGCCGGGCCGTCCCACGGCTCGTTGAAGCAGCGGTGGTACTCGTAGAACGCCTTCAGTTCGGGCGCCATCGTCTCGTCGGTGCGCCAAGCCGGCGGCACGAGCATGGTCATGGCGTGGAGCAGGTCGCGCCCGGAAAGCAGCAACACCTCCAAAGCATTGTCGAGGCTGGCCGAATCCGAACCGCCCGGCTGGATGATCGGCTTCAACAGATCGACGTCGTCACCCCAAAAGTCGGCCCGCAGTTCGGACTCGCGCGCCCGCATCCAGTTGCGGTTGCCGCGGACGGTGTTGATCTCGCCGTTGTGCGCCAGGACCCGGAACGGCTGGCTCAACGGCCAAGTCGGGAAGGTGTTGGTGCTGTAGCGCTCGTGGTAGACGCAGATCGCGGTTTCGTAATCGGGGTCGCTGAGATCGCGGTAGAACTTCTCCAGCGAGTGGGCCGTCATGAGCCCCTTGTAGATAAGGACGCGGTGCGACAGGGAAACGATGTAGAAGTTGCGGATGCCGTCGAGCGCCGCACGTTTTTCGATCTCGTTCCGCGCCAAGAAAAGCCGGCGTTCGTACTCATCGTCACCCAAGTCGGCGGGGCGACCGATGAGGACCTGTTCGATGCGCGGCATCGTCAGCTGCGCCTTTTCGCCCAAGACGAAGATGTTGAGCGGCACCTCGCGCCAACCGAACCGAAAGAGGCCGCGGTCGGCGAGCACCTCTTCGGTGATGGCCTTGGCGCGGGCCTGCGCGTAGGCGTTGTCGTGGGGCAGGAACACCAACCCGACCCCCAGGTCGGCGTCGCGGTAAAGGGTCTGCCCCAAGCGCCCGAGTTCGCGCCGGAACAGCTTGTAAGGGATCTGGGTGAGGACGCCGGAACCGTCGCCCGTCTTGGCGTCGGCGTCGACCGCGCCCCGGTGCGCCATGTTGCAGACCGACGTCAACCCGAGACGCAACACGCGGTTGGAACGTTGGCCGTCGATGGCGGCAACGAAGCCCATGCCGCACGAGTCGTGTTCATCGCCCGGTTCATAAAGGGAAGCCGGCAGATGGGAGATCGCTTGCGTGATGGCGTCGTTCATGGGTCGCGGCGTGTGCGGTTGAGGTTAGGGGGTCGACTTGCCTGTTTCAAGACGGTTTTAGGTCAAAAAAGTCCGATTTTTGTCGATCTCCGAACGCAAGATGTGGAAAGATTTCCCAGTGGTGGCTGCCTTGATCGAGAAGGCGGCGCCCAGAACCTGAAAAGGCCCCTCTTTCCCTGACCTCACCTTTGCCATGAGAGTTTTAGATGAGCAAGAAAAGGCGATCGTGCGCCAACTCATCCGTGACCCCCGGGAATCGGATCACGGCATCGGGGAAAGATCGGGGGTGAACGTGCGTACGGTCAGCCGCAAACGGCAACGCCTCGAGCAGGAAGGCGTGCTCGGTTATTTCACGCATTTGGATTTGGCGCAAACCGGCACGGGCCAGTTCAACGCCCGGCACGTCTACACCATCAAGTTCCGCGTCGGCATCACGTTCAACCAACTGGTGGAGGAGATCCGTCAGGAGCCGAAGAAGACGACGGTGTTCACCGAACGGATTTTCGAAAGCCACATTGCCGAGATCGACGGCAAGGTGGCGCTGCTGCTGTTCGTCGATGGGCACAACGACGTCGACATCGTGCAGCGCACGCACGAAGACCTCATTCCAAACCTGATCAAGAACCACGGGGCCGACAGCATCGAGTCGATCTCCACGATGCGCCTGCTCGCGCCCGTGCGGGTGATGCGCAACTACCTGCCGCTGGTCAACATGAAGGCGGGCTACCTGGTGGGCGACTGGCCGGACGAGGCCTTGTATGTGGGGGAGTGAAAGGGGTGCGACGTGGCGTGTTCGCCGTTTGCGGTTTGCCGGAAGGGCGGCGTTTTGCGATTCTGGTTTGTTCCGGGTGGTGTACCGCCCCGCTTTGGGCACCGCCAAAACGCTGTTGGCACCTGTGAGCGGATTGCTCCGAAACTTGGGATCGACAGTGGCTGGGCGGTTATCGGCGCACTGTTTACCTGCACTGGAGTTTGTCCACCGCCGTGTTTACGCTAAATCGGTGCGTGCGGCCCGAGCAAGGGCGGCGCGCGAGCAGGCAGGCCTACGTGCGGCAGTTGCGCGTCATGGCGAGCTTAAATCTCGGTCTAGCCAAAAAAGCGATTTTGGTCTTGAGTGGCGTGTAATCTTGTCAGAAAAACAGCGTGGATTTCTGAAAAAACGTCTACTCTGAAAACTGCGCAATCCATTGAGGCAAAGATACTAAATCGTATCCATGGCCTGAGGCGGGGTTCAGTGTTCACTCCGAGCCAGTTTCTCAATCTAGGAAGCCGAGCGTCCGTGGACAAGGCCTTGTCTCGATTTGCGCAACAGGGGACCATTCGGCGGCTGGCTCGCGGCCTGTACGATTACCCAAAGAAACACCCACAGCTGGGTACGCTGACGCCGCCAACGGACGTTATTGCCGACGCCTTGGCCAATTCAGCAAGCCTGACGCTGCAACCATCGGGTGCCTACGCCGCAAACCTACTCGGGCTGTCTGAGCAAGTGCCGATGAAAGCGGTGTTCCTCACGACGGGCACGCCTCGACGGGTCCGGATTGGTCCCCGGGAGGTCGTTCTGAAGCGGACCACGCCACGCCAGATGGCCACTGCCGGCCGAATCAGCGGTCTCGTCATTCAAGCCCTGCGTCATTTGGGAAAAGTCCACGTCGACGCCGACCTGATCGCTCGCCTGCGCGCCCGTCTTGGCGAGGAAGAAAAACAGCAGCTGCTCGCAGATGTCGAGCACGCGCCTGGTTGGATGGCACCTCATCTTCGGGAGTTGGCGAGGAGATAGCCATGCAGAGCTTCATCTCCATGCCTGCAACGGAGCGCCGACTCGCCTTCGAGCAAACGGAAGCCCGCCTCGGCCTGCCTGCCCGCAGCGTCGAAAAAGATTTCTGGGTTTGCTGGACCTTGCGGCAACTCTTCGCGTTGCCGGAGGTTGGCTCGCATCTGACCTTTAAAGGCGGCACCTCGCTTTCGAAGGTCTGGCAACTTATCGAGCGCTTTTCGGAAGACATCGACCTTATCTTGGATCGTAAATTCTTGGGTTTCGGCGGCGATCAAAGCCCCGAGA
>CAXUNV010000177.1:8782-9005 GCA_964252355.1 uncultured Chthoniobacterales bacterium
CGGCAGCGGCAAACAACGGAAAGCGCGGCTTGACGCCCTCCGCGCCGAATGCCGCAGGTGTATCCAGACGCAGCTCATGCCACGCTTGAAGCAGGTTTCCGCATGGTTCTGCCCAGAAGCGAGACGTGGGCTTTGCGTCCAGACCCGGGCGACTCTGATGAGCAGACGTTGCTTTTTGAGTATCCCCGTTGCTGGCCGGACCAAGTGACGCGCTATATTCTAC
>CAXUNV010000178.1:0-968 GCA_964252355.1 uncultured Chthoniobacterales bacterium
CCACCGGGTCATCCGTGCAGCGCCGTCCACCTTCGCTCTCGCTCTGCCGCGGGTAATGTGCTTCGTCTTGCCCTACCGCCCTTCCCAGAGAACGCCTCAGCTCCGGTTTGCGATCGCCGGTTGGCGATTTGCGATATTTGGTGCGCGCGGCGCCTCCGCACCGTGCGAACCGAGGCCGACGACCTTCGGTTGTCCAAACCGATCCTCCCGGGAGAAACACCCATGAAAAGTGCCACGAACTTTGACGACGACGCTTCCCTGAAACACCCGGAAAACCAGGTGTTTGCCGTTTTCGAAAACGCCGGTGCGGCCGCGCGGGCGGCGGAGGCCTTGAATCAGGCAGGTTTCCCGCCAGAAATCGTCGGGGCTCTTGAAGGCGCCGCGGGCGCCGCCAAGCTGGCGGAGGCGACGGGCGAAAAAGGCCTGCTGTCCAAGCTCAGTCACCTCGGCGTCGATTTTGGCGATCAGGACCGCCCCTACTTAGAACAGTACAAAGCCGAGCTTGAACAAGGGCATGCGGTCTTGGCGGTAGTGACGAAAGACGACGACCAAGTGGCGCGGGCGCAAGCGGTCCTCGCGCAAGCTGGCGGTAGGTTCTTGACCAAATTTGGCAAATGGGCCTTCGAGGCCCTCGAAAGCGGGCGGCGCGTTCGAGACCCGCAGGCTTGAGGCTGAACGCGGTCGGACCTCGGGCGGTCCCCCGATGGCTGCATCGATTTTGGACGCTTGGCGAAACCGTCCTGTCCCCGGCGGCGAACCTTGTCAGAAATACGTCATGAAAAAGTCCATTTTGCTAACCGCCCTCTCCTGCGCGCTCGCGGGAGTCAGCTTTGCCGCCCAGAACCTGAACCCAGTCGAGCAGGTCTTCATCCAAAAAGCGGCCAAGAGTGACCAGACGGAAATGACGTTGTCGAAGCTGGCCCTCGAACGGAGCGCCAACCCCAACATCAAGCAGTACGCGCAGATGA
>CAXUNV010000178.1:982-3965 GCA_964252355.1 uncultured Chthoniobacterales bacterium
GCCATGTTGAAGCCGATCGCGGCGAGCCACGGGGTGAACTTGGCCGACAGCCCGGGGCCGGCCAATGACGCCAAGTACAAACTTTTGGCCAAGAAGAAGGGGACGGAGTTCGATACCACCTACCTGCAGCTGATGGAGTCTGATCACCAAAACACGCTGCAGGCCTTTGACACCGCCAAGCCGGGGCTGAAGGATCCGAAGTTGAAGAGCTTTGCCGCGGAGGTGGAACCGATCGTCGCGCACCACTTGCAGATGGCAAAGCAGATGCGGCAGGGTCAAATGACCAAGATGAGCAAGGCGAGCTAAAACCTCTGCGCCTTAGCGCCGGGGCACGCCCAGCCGCCCCGTGCAAAAATGCGAAAAGCCGGCCCATGTAGGGCCGGCTTTTTTTGCGTTGGCGAAAGGTGTTGCCGGGCGAAAAACCTGGTTACATGTCCTTCTTCATGGCCCGATGATGGTGGCCCATGCCCTTCATTTTCTCCTTCTTCATCGACGAGCGATCCTCCATGGCTGGCCCTGCGACCGGACGAGCAATCTTCCCATCCGGCAACACGGCTGCGTAGAGCGGTTGCCGCGCACCGCCGACCTCTCCGGTCAGATGCGCAAGGTAGTGTGGGTTGGGCGCGTCCTCGTAATGGATGGAGTCGACGGTAAGGTTGTTCGCGTTGTAGAAGTTCTTGGCCCAGAACAGGGCCGCCAACGACGCTTGCTGCTGCGAGACGGGTCCGGTGCTGGTGCTATCACCTTTGGCGGTCGCTGGTTGAGCCGCCGGAATCTCGAAATGGTAGGCTTGGTTACCGACTTGGAACGTCTTGGGGTCGCCGCTCGCGGCCATGTTGGCTTCGTGCTTCATCGCGGGTGCCCCCAGGGCGGAGGCGGCCGTGACCAAGGCAAGTAGTCCAGGGAGGATTCGCATCGGAGGAGACTAGAACATCGCCGCCCCGTTTGTCAGCACGCAATCTGCCTCGGGCAGAGCCAGTTGCGGTGGACGGCGCCCGCACCCGGGAATAAATTCGGTTCTCCCTAACTCATACGGGAGATTTCACATGAACAAACGTACTTTCCTTGGGGTGACGACGCTGGCGCTCGTCGGGGCAGCCACCCTGCTCAGCCAAACCGCGCTGAAACTGGGTGGGCCTGGCGAGTCTGCCGCCAAGGCCCCGGACCGTGGGAATCTCACGCCTGAACAATACTACGTCACCCGCCAGAACGGGACGGAGCCGCCGTTCCACAACGCGTACTGGAACAACCACGCCGAAGGCATCTACGTCGACGTGATCTCCGGCGAACCCCTTTTCAGTTCCAAAGACAAATTTGAGTCGGGCACGGGATGGCCAAGCTTTACCCGCCCGATCCGGGAAGGGGTGGTGAAGGTCAACAAAGACACTTCCCACGGCATGGAGCGGGACGAGGTGCGGGGCGCGAAGAGTGACGCTCACCTGGGCCACGTTTTTGACGACGGCCCGGCTCCCACCGGGCAGCGCTTCTGCATGAACTCGGCCGCCCTCCGGTTCATCCCAAAAGAGAAGTTAGCCGAAGAGGGGTTGGCCAACTTGGCCGACGCCCTGAAATGACCATGGCCCATCCTGCGCTGCCCGTGCAGAGCTTTCTCCCCGGTCAGCGACCGGCTACCGAGGTGGCGGCCCGCTTTCGTTTTGGCTCAACGTCGCTATGTTGCCCGGCATGAACACGCCCGAACAGAGTGCCGGGACTGAAACGTTGGTCTTCGGCGGAGGTTGTTTTTGGTGTCTCGACGCCCAGTTCCGCTTGGTGCACGGCGTGATGAGCGTGTGGAGCGGGTATGCGGGCGGTCAGACGGTCAATCCGACTTATGAGCAGGTTTGCACGGAGCGGACCGGCCATGCGGAAGTGGTCGCCGTCGAATTCGATCCGACGAAGGTGACCACGGACGAGTTGTTGGAGAAGTTTTTCAAGGCACACGACCCGACCACCCTCAATCGCCAGGGTCCTGACGCCGGCACGCAGTATCGGTCGGTCATCTTGTACCGCGACGAAGCGCAACGGCTAGCGGCGGAAAAGGCCAAAGCGCAGGCGCAGGCGGATTGGCCGGTGCCGGTGGTGACGCAGGTCGTCCCGCTCAAAGCGTTTTACCCGGCGGAAGATTATCACCAGGACTACTTCGCGAAGAACCCTACTGCCGGTTACTGCCGGTTGGTGGTCGCGCCGAAGGTCCGGAAATTTCGAGAGACGCTCCAGACGGCTTGATCCGACTAGGGGAGCTCGGACGTTCTGCCCGGTCCAGAACCGGGCACGTGTCCGACGTCCGGGCGTTTCGGCGAGTCCGCGCAGCGTGGCGGGCCGCCGCTCACGGACAGGCGGGACGCCCGCGCTCCTTTGGTTAGGCTGCTTTCTCGCCCAACTTCTCCCTTCTGCATCCGGGCTTCCTGAGTTAATGGTCAGCCGTCATGCTGACGGCTGCCGGGTTGAGCAAAGGGTATGGGGGTGTCACGCTCTTCTCTGGGGTCTCCTTCGCGATCACGGTCGGCGACCGCGTCGGGTTGGTCGGTCCGAACGGCGCGGGTAAAACGACGTTGCTCGAGATCCTCGCGGGCTTGGAAGGGGCGGATGGTGGCACGGTGAATCTCTCGCGGGGCGCGACGGTCGGTTACCTTCCGCAGGAAAGCGCGCCGGCTCGCGTCGAAACCGTGCTCGGTCTGGCCCTCGCCAGGATCGGCACGGTGTCGGGGAGGGAACCGGCCGATGGAGATGCGGAGTTTGAGCCCGCGCGCGAGGCCGATGCCAAACGCATCCTCCGCGGCCTAGGTTTTCGGGAGACGGATTTCGGCCGACCCGCCCGCGAGTTGAGTGGGGGTTGGGTGATGCGGGCGCATTTGGCGCGGTTGCTCGTCGCGGATCCCGATCTGCTCCTGCTGGATGAACCGCCCAACCACCTGGACTTTGACTCGGTCGCTTGGCTGACAACCCACTTGGCGGACAGCCGCAACGCCTTGGTCGTCATCTC
>CAXUNV010000178.1:3975-8937 GCA_964252355.1 uncultured Chthoniobacterales bacterium
ACCGCACGTTCCTCAACCGCCTCATCGGCCGCGTGTTCGACTTGGAGCGGGGTGTCTTATCTGAGTACACGGGCGATTACGACGCCTACCGCGAGCAACGTGAGCTTCGGGAAGAAGGGCTCGTGGCCGCTTACCGCAACCAAGAGCGCGAGGTGGCGCGCTTGCAGCGGTTCGTCGACCGCTTTGGCGCCAAAGCCAGCAAGGCGTCCCAGGCCCAGAGCAAGCGCAAGCAGATCGAAAAAATCCGCACGCTCGACGCGCCGGACCTGCGTCGGGCCCGCGTCGGTTTTCACTTCCCGCAGCCGCCTCGCAGCGGGACGGAGGTGTTGCAACTGCAAGGGGCACGTTTCGGGTACGGGACGAAGGCGTTGTTCGACGGTTTGGATCTGGAAGTCACCCGGGGCCAGCGGCTGGCGATCCTCGGCCGAAACGGGACGGGCAAATCGACCTTGCTGAAGCTGCTGGCGGGCATGCTGCCCCTCGCGGCCGGCAAGCGCAGGGTGGGGCACAACGTCGCGCTGAGTTATTATTCACAACAACGCATGGAGATGTTTCAGGCGGACCGGTCGGTGCTGGCCGAGGCGTTGGACACGCCCGAGAGCCCGGGTGAAGCCGTGGCCCGAAACGTCCTGGGGGCTTTTTTGTTCCGCGGCGACGACGTGCGGAAGCCGGTAGCGGTGTTGAGCGGTGGCGAGAAGAGCCGGTTAGCGCTGGCCAAACTTCTGCTGCACCCGCCAAATTTCCTGCTGCTGGACGAGCCCACTACCCACCTCGACATCGGCAGCATCGAAGCGTTGGTGGGCGCCCTCGCGCAGTACGAGGGGACGGTCGCGTTCGTCAGCCACGACCTCTACTTCGTGGAAACGCTGGCCGACCGGGTGCTCTACCTCGATGGCGCCCGGGCGACGTCTTATGCGGGCGGTCTAGACTACTTCCAAGACCGGCGTGCGGCCGAAGGGCGGGAACTGCGGCAAGACTCGCGCGGGTCATTATCGCCAGCGCTCGCGCCGTCGCCTGACCGCGAACGTCGACGCCAGGAGGCGGAGGTGCGCCAGAAGCGTTACCAAGAGAAAAAGGCGCTGGAGGCGCGCCTCGGCGAACTTGAAACACGCATCGCGGCACTCGAACTGCGACAAAAAGAGCTGATGGACGAAATGCAGAGGGCCACCGCGGGCTCCGCCGCACGGGAACTGGGCCAAGTGACCCTGGAGCTGCAACGACTTACGGCCGAGTGGGACCGGTTGGCGGAAGGCGCCTCGGCGCCCGGCTGAACAGGGCGGCGTGGTGTCATTTGCAGGGTCAACACTCCAAGCTTCCGCGCCCAATGGGGTCACCTCACATTAAGACGTCCAAGCATTTACACGAGCGTCGAAGCGGCCCTGGTCTTACCTCGGTTGGAGTTGAACCAGAAAGGGCATCGGCCCGAAAGCGAGTTGACTTTCCTCTTTCTGAAACCCACCCTTGCTGAATCGAACCGCCCGGCGAAACGGCAGTCCCTTCCAACGGAGCGGCTTCAGCGGTTTCGGACCGCTTAGCTGCTCCCGTGAGGAAGCACGCGAAAGGTTTTCTCTCGTTATGATTGATGCGCAGGCTAAACCAAAGACGGACGGACAGGATGTGGCTGATTTGGACCTCGTGGCGCTTTGGGAGGCGCACTGCCGGTACGAGTTCGAGACCCGGGATGTCGACGCCACGATGGCGACGATGGTGGCCGAGCCGTACGTCAACCACATCCCGACGATGACGGGGGGTGTCGGGCACGACCAGCTCAAGCGTTTCTACAAATACCACTTTATCGGGGTGAACCCGCCCGACTTCCGGCTCACGCCCGTCAGCCGCACCGTTGGCCGCGACCGCGTCGTAGACGAGTTCATCGTGCATTTTACCCACACCACGGAGATCGATTGGATGCTGCCGGGCGTGGCGCCCACCGGGCGCGTCGTCGAAGTCCCGACCGTAGGCATCGTCCAGTTCGAAGGCGACAAGCTGGTCCATGAGCACATTTACTGGGACCAAGCTTCCGTCTTGGTGCAGGTCGGCCTGCTTGATCCGAAGGGTTTGCCGGTGGCGGGCGCGGAAACCGCGCGCAAGGTGGTCGACAAGAGCCGGCCGAGCAACGAACTGATGGTCCGCTGGGCTGAGAGTGCGGGCAAGCCGCTGTAAACGGCGGGGTGAGCCGCTTCGCGTCCCGGCAGACGCGCGGACAACTCTCGACCCTTTGGGTTGCCTCGGCGGCGGGCTGCGCCGACGATCCCTGCGTGAAGCCTGCCTACCGACCTTGGGGTTCCCGCACCGTCTTCGATCAGGTCACCGCCCTAGCGCTCCTCTTTGGGGTGGCCACGCCGGTGACCCGCACGCAGGCACAAAGCGACCGGGTGACTGGCCGCACCTTCGCCACGCGTTCGGAGGTGATCGCCACCCACGGAATGGCGGCCACCGCGCAACCGCTTGCCACGGGGGTCGCCGTCGACGTTTTAAAGAAGGGCGGCACCGCCGTGGACGCCGCGATCGCGGCGAACGCGACGCTCGGCTTGATGGAACCGGTGAGTTGCGGCGTCGGCGGCGATTTTTTCGCCATCGTCTACGATGCGAAGACCGGGGATCTGTGCGGGATCAACGGCAGCGGACGGTCGCCCCGCGGGCTCTCCTACGAAGGGATGGAGGCGGCGCTCCGGCAGCTCAACGTTCGCTCGATCCCGAAGGTCGGCATGCTGCCGATCAACGTCCCAGGCACGGTGGACGCTTGGTTCGAACTCCACGACCGGTTCGGCCGCTTGCCGATGCCGGAGCTTTTGCAGCCTGCCATCCGCTATGCGGAGGAGGGCTTCCCGATGAGCGAACTCATCGCCTACTATTTGGAGCGCAATGTGGCCATCCTCAAAGGCCAACCCGGGGCGATTCTCGAGACCTATGCCAAGGAGGGTCACACCCCAGCCAAGGGCGAAATCTTCCGCAACCCCGACCTCGCGCACACTTATCGCCTGATCGCGGAGGGTGGGCGTGACGCGTTTTACCGGGGCGAAATTGCCGATGCCATCGACCGCTTTTTCACCGATCACGGCGGTTACTTGCGCAAGGCGGATTTCGCGGAGCACCGCTCCGAATGGGTTCGTCCGCTAAGCGCCAACTACCGCGGTTACGACGTCTACGAGTTGCCGCCCAACACGCAAGGTGTCACCGCCCTGGAGATGCTCAACTTGCTCGAGGGTTACGACCTGCGGAGCATGGGCTTTGGTTCCCCCGACGCGCTCCACTTCATGGTTGAAGCCAAGAAGTTGGCGTTTGAGGACCGGGCACGCTCGTACGGGGATCCGGCCTTCAGTCAAGCGCCCTTGGAGCGGTTGCTTTCGAAGCAGTACGCTGCCGAACGGCGCAAGCTGATCGACCCCCGCCGGGCGGCCAAACGTTACGCTGCGGGGACGGTCGGCCTTGCCCAGGGCGACACCACCTGCTTCTGCGTGGCGGACGGTGAAGGCAACATGGTCTCGGTGATCCAGAGCAACTACCGAGGCATGGGCTCAGGGGTCGTCGTGCCTGGGCTTGGGTTCGGGTTTCAAGACCGCGGCGAACTGTTTACCATGGAACCCGGTCACCCCAACGTCTACGCGCCTGGTAAACGGCCGTTCCACACGATCATCCCCGGCTTTGTCATGAAGGACGGCAAACCTTGGCTGGCATTCGGTGTGATGGGCGGCGACATGCAGCCGCAAGGCCACGTGCAGGTGCTCACCAACTTGATCGATTTCGGCATGAATGTGCAGGAGGCCGGTGACGCCGCGCGCTGGCATCATGAAGGTTCGTCTGAGCCGACCGGAGAAACCATGACGGACGGCGGTGAGGTCGACGTCGAATCCGGGTTGCCGTACGAGAGCGTGCGCGAGTTGATGAACCGTGGGCACCACGTTCGCCTAGACCTCGGTGGCTATGGCGGCTACCAAGCGATCCGGCGCGATCCCCTCACGGGCGTGCTCTTTGGAGGCTCGGAAAGCCGGAAGGACGGTTGCGCCTTCGGCTACTAAGCCGGGACCGCGCCGTTAGCTCGACACAAACGGCGAGTTGTCAAACTTCTCGAGCAGTTCCGCGGGATCTTGGTAGACCGCGATCACGCCCGCCTTGCGCAAATCCTGCTCGGCGAACCCGCCGCAGCGTAGCCCCACCGTTTTCAACCCTGCCTTTGCGGCGGCTTCGGCGTCCCACGGCGTGTCGCCTACCACGAGGGCATCGGCGGGCGCCATGTTCCCAAGCCGCTCAAGCGCGGCGCTGAAGATGTCGCCGTGCGGCTTCGATTTCTCCGCGTCGGCGGACGAGGTTTCCGCGTCCACGAGGTCCTCTAAGCCGCAAAGTTTTTCATAGTGCTGCACCTCTTCGGGTTTGCCGGAGGAGGCAAGCACGATTTTGAGGCCGGCGTCGCGCATCCGACGGAACAGTTCGGCCACTTTCGGGAACGGTTTTACCCGGTCCATGTACTCCGTCTTAAACAGTTTCGACCGGTGCTCCGAGAGCTTTTTGCCTTCGGCCTTCAGTTCTTCGGGCGTCAGGAACTCGGGCATCAACGTGTCGGATCCTTTGCCGATCTGGCTGCGAACCTTGGCAAAATCGGTCTTTTTGCCGAAATCAGCGAACGCCCGCTGCCAGACCTCGGCGTGAATGTCCACCGAGTCTACCAAGGTTCCGTCCACATCGAAGATGGCTGCTTTGATACTCACCAAACGCTTTCGCAGATGGGCTGGGCAACGCGCCTCTTGAATATAGGATGGGAGGACCGGTGCTCCGGACGTGCGTCAAGGGGAGCGCGGGCGGCCCCGCCCACAGCGCCACACTGCGCAGGTTTCAAGGCCGCCGCACCCCGGAGATCCGCGCAGCCCCGCCCGAAGCCCCGGCACCCCGCGCCGCCCGCCCCCCAGCGGGCGGGGTGGCGGGCGGGGCGGCGGTCCAGCGCCCCCGGCCAACCGCCCGGGGCCC
>CAXUNV010000179.1:0-8878 GCA_964252355.1 uncultured Chthoniobacterales bacterium
CCCCCCCAACCGCAGGCAAGATGGCGGCCGCTCCCCCTTGGGCCTTGGTCATGCCGCGAAGCGGCCAGCCCACCGCAGGCCCGGTGGCCGCCCTGCCTCGCCCTCACAAGGCCAAGCGGTCGCGGAGTTGACGTGCGGCCCGGCGAGAGACTTCGCATTCCTCACCGCCGGCGAGCTTCAAACGCAACGCGCCGCCAAACCAAGGCTCCACCTTTTCGACGTGGTTGAGGTTGACGAGTTGCTGGCGGTTGATCCGGAAAAAAGCGTGGCTGGGGAGCCGTTCCTCGAGCTGGGCCAACGACCGGCTCACGAGGGGACGGTCAGACCCGAAGTGCACGTAGGTGTAGTTGCCGTACGCCTCCACCACCCGGATCTCCTCGACACGGACGAACCAACACCGTTGCCCGTCGCGGAGCAACACTTGGTCATGCAACCCGAGCGCAGGCAACCCGAGCCCGGGCCCTCCGGCAACCGTCACCGGCGCGGGCTCGGCCGCGCGCTGGAGAGCCTGCGCCAAACGTTCGGGCGCGATCGGTTTCAACAGGTAATCGAGGGCGTTCACTTCGAACGCCCGCAACGCGAACTGTTCGTAGGCGGTGGTGAAGATGATCTGGGGAACCGCACTGGTGAGGCGGCCGACCAGATCAAAACCCGTGCCGCCAGGCATGCGGACGTCCAAAAAGACCAAGTCCGGTTTGGCCTCCTCCACTAGGCGCACGCCCGGCTCGACGTCGTCTGCCTCGCCTAAGATTTCGACCTCCGGGTGAGCGCCTTCGAGCAGGCGTCGCAGTTCGACCCGGGCCAAGCGTTCGTCGTCGATGACCACCGTTTTCACGTCAGTTTCTAGAGGTTTACCACGCGCGGAACCCGCAATTGGACCATCACCACCCCGTCGGTTTCGCCGATGTTGAGGCTAGCTGCCTCTCCGAAGAGGAGTTTGAGCCGCGTCCGGGCATTGGCCAGCCCGGTGCCTTCGCCCGAACCGGCGTGCCCCCACGCGCCCGGGTTGCGCACCACGACCAGGAGATGGTCGCCTTCCCACTTCGCGCGACAACTCAAGGCACCGCCACCGGGTTGCAAGGCAGTGCCATGTTTGATGGCATTTTCCACCAAGTTCTGGATCAGGAAGGGCGGGACTGCCGCATCCAAAGCGGCCGGGTCGACCGCCCACTCCACCCGGAGCCGGTCCTCGTAGCGCGATCTTTCAATCTCCAAATAAGCTTCGACGGTGGCCAACTCTTGGCGCAGCGGCACCAGGTCGGTTTGACCGGCCCGCAACAGGGACCGGAGCAGTTCGGAGAAACGCGTGACCACCCGCCGCGCCTTGCCGGCATCCTCATCGATGAGCGCGCGGATGGTGTTGAGTCCGTTGAACAGAAAATGCGGGTTAAGCTGGTTCTGCAACGCGCGCAGCTGGGCGTCGCGCACCGCGGCGTCCAGTTGCGCGCGAGCCAGTTCGGATCGCCGGAGCTGGTCACCGTAGGCGCTGCCGAAATAGATCCCCGCCCAGGCCAGCATGGAGAGGAGGGCACGCAGCGCCTCCAGGTAAGCCGGGTTTGGGCCCGCCCCATCAGGTCTGTGGTGGGGCGGCGGAGGCCCGCCTGGAAGGTCGAACGGCAGCCACAGACCGTCATCGGGCGGAAGCCTGGGTTCAGGCGGCCCTGGGTGCAGCGCCGGAGCTCCTCCGATCGAGTGCCGCATGATGTCCCCACCAACCAAGCCGCACGTGGCGCCGTAGGTGAGGGCAAACGGGAGAACCCTCAGCAGCAGCGCGCCCCAGTGAAGGCGCGTCCAGCCACGGGCCACGCTGCAGGCGCGTAACGCGTGGCTGAACGCCAGACCCAACAGGCACGCCACCCCGGTCACCACCACAAACCCGCTCGCGAACGCCGTCGGCCGGTTTGAGAGCACGGCGGTACAGCTAAACACCGCGTAGCCGAGCCAAGCCAAGATTTGGAATAGCCAGTACCGCGGACCGCCCAACCAGCCTCCGACCCAGGGCCGCCGTAGGGTGCCGCGCGGTTCCGGGTTGCCCATCCGCGGTTCCCGGCCGCCGGTTCCCGGTTGCCGGTTGCCGGTGGGGTCCGGAGGCAAAGGGTCGGGTGAAACGGGGTCGGTCATGCGCGGAAACCTGGGGAATCTCGGTCACGCGAGAGCCGTTGCGCAACCGGGGTCGGGTGGCCCGCGTCACGGACCGGTGGCGGTGAGCAACGCCGGTGCGCGTCGCTCGATGTACCGCGCGCCCGTTTGATCGGCGTACGACATCTGGTCGCCCGTCGTCTCTACCGCGCGCATGACCACCGTTTGGCCCGGTGAAACCTCGGCGGGCGCGTCGGAATAAGCGATTTCGATGAGCGCGTCGTTGCCAAAACGGCGCCAGCGTCCGCCAAACCGCACCGTCTCGACCCCGCCTGGTTGTGAGCGTTCGGCTCGGCACGCGTACCCACCATCTTCGGCGAAGACCTCCCAGACCCGCAGGGCGACTTCACCTTGTTGGAGTTCGACCACCCAACGGCCGCACAGCGGGTCTGACGCCAGCACCACCGTCGGGCCGGGCTGGAGGACGTTGGCAAAGAGGCGCAACGGCAGCAGCACGAGCAGCAGGCTAACGCTTATCGGTACGTTCACCCGACGCGAGGGAGGAGCGAAAAGCGTGCAAAGGCAGGAAAGGCTCATGATCGGCAAGTCCTTAAAAACTGAACGTCACGCCCGAGCGGGCGGGCGGGTCATCGGTCGGGCTCTCCCCCCCGCGAAAGGGACGTTCCTTCTTCACAGGGAAACCGACCTGCCGGCCGATGCGGTATTCCAACCCGCCGGCGGATGCGTTGTCGCCCGTGGCGTCGCAGAGAGATGCAGGAGCGGCGGCGAAAGCGCCGAAGGTCGAGAGGCTCCATTCGGGATCGCCCATCCACGCGGAAAGGGCGGCAGACGCCGAGTCAGGAAACGGTCCCTTCTCGCCGGCGCGGGTCGGCACGACGGGTTGGCAAGTTAGACTGAAAAAGAGAACGACCGATAACGGGCGAATTTTCATGGCGAGCGGTGCTGGACGGACGATTGACCCACTGCCGCCGCGCCGCTTGGCGGTTTGCACGAACGGCGCTGGCGGCGCATTAAACGGTCGCAGCGCGGGCGTGAACGCGTCGTCCGAAGACGCGGTCGCTTGGGGGGGGACGACGACCACTTGTGACGGCAGCGGGGTCCTCGCGAGTGACGCCCGCCGATCGTGTGGCCGCCCATTCTCCAGCCTTTATCTTCTGGCCAGCTGTAATGCCCCCCTTCGAAAGCGAAAGACCCGGCCAGCCTGCGCTCCGCCAGGAGCACCAGACCAGCCGGGTCGACCCGCACCGGAAAGGGTAGGTTTAACTTGCCGCCGACAACTTCTGGATGAGCCGGGTGAGACGGTTGGACATCTCCTGTTTCTTTTCCGCTTCCTTGGCTTTCTGCTCCGCTGACAACAGCGCATCGATTTGCGCGCCGACCTTGGCGCGCAGCTGCAGCGATTGCGCCAGGGCGGCACCAAGCGCGGCCCCGTCGGCGTTGATCGTGGTTTGATCGTTCGGGTTGGCGTCGACGGCGTCATGCAAGGCTTTTTGCGCCTTGAGCACGGCAAGTTCCGCGTTTCGGGTCGCTGGTCGGTTGGCTTGCAACACTTGTTGGACCTGCGCTTCTTGGGCGCTGGTCAGGTTCAGATCCGCCAGCGGACCACGGAGATCGTCGGGGCCGCCCGGACCGCCGGGGCCGCCCGGACCGCCCAGGTCCGGCATTTGGGCAAACGACGTGGACGCCAGGGTGACCGCGGCCGCGAGGCAAAGGAGCAAAGAACGCTTCATAGATGTTGGGTTAGGGTGAGCCACACGATGCCTCCAACGCCTGCCGGCAGGCACCCTCCTTTCCACGAACGGTCACTCAGAAGGTTGAACGTGCGTCAGGCACGCCCGAGCGGACAGGTCGAGGCTTGGTCCGTCATGGATCGCCCGCCATCCGCCGCGGCGCCCCACCCTTTCGGCTGCCCGGCGGCGTCTCGCCGGCGGCCCTCACGTCGCGTCAGCTTGGCGGCACCTCGTAAAACTCCTCTTGCCCTACCCGGCGCTGCGCGCATCGCCGACCGCAAAGGGCAGATGACAAAGAAGCAGGCGTGGCGCCTGGCCATCCGTTTTGCGATCTGCCCTTTGCGATGGGTGATTCTCACCGCGCCCGAGCGCCGGCCTTCAAGGCTTGCGCTCAGGCGCTGCCTCAACCAAAACTCTCCCGAGCGTGAAGTTGGTCATCCAGATACCTTGCCTGAACGAAGCCGCGGTCCTGGCCGACACCTTGGCCCAGTTGCCGAGGAAAGTCCGAGGCTTTCAAGCCGTGGAATGGCTGG
Organism: uncultured Chthoniobacterales bacterium; assembly: GCA_964252355.1. Taxonomy (GTDB): domain Bacteria; phylum Verrucomicrobiota; class Verrucomicrobiia; order Chthoniobacterales; family JAFAMB01; genus CAXUNV01. Next base: position 4,364 of record CAXUNV010000179.1, read on the forward strand.
TGGTGGACGACGGCAGTTCGGATGGCACGGGCGAAGTGGCGCGACGGTGCGGGGTCGACCACGTCGTGCGTAACACGCATCGGCGTGGTTTGGCTTTTGCGTTCAGCCGCGGCCTTGACACTTCCCTCGCGCTCGGCGCCGACGTCATCGTCAACTTCGATGCCGACAACCAATACCGGGCGGACGACATCCCCAAACTGACGGACCTCATCCTACGCGGCGAAGCGGATATCGTCATCGGGGCCCGGCCGTTGGGCACCATCGAAAGTTTTTCCGCGACCAAGAAGTGGCTCCAACACACGGGCAGTCGGGTGGTGAGGCTGCTCAGCACGACGCAGGTGCCGGACGCCACCAGCGGGTTTCGCGCGATCAGCCGTGATGCCGCGATGCAGCTTTCCACCTTCAGCCGGTACACCTACACGCTCGAGACGATCATCCAAGCCGGACACCAAAACTTGGCGGTGCGCTCGGTGCCGATCGGCGTCAACCCGGTGACGCGCCCGTCGCGTTTGGTGCGGGGCAACTTCTCTTACGTGCGCCGCTCGGCCAACACGATCTTGCGGACGTTGATCGTCTACCGGCCGTTCCTGTTTTTCACGACCATCGCCGGGGCCCTGCTGTTTCTGGGGCTTTTGCTTGGCTTGGTCCACGCCCTGGCGTCGGCCACGGCGGACGGGCACCTCGAGACGGCCGTCATCGCCGTGGCGCTTTGCGCGTTAGGCGTGCAGGCGCTGCTCCTCGCCTTCTCCTCCGCCCAGCACTCCGCCAACCGCAAGTTGCTCGAAGAGATCCGTTACCGGCTGCAACGCTCCGCCAACCCGGACGGCCACGAATGAAGCCACCGACGACTTCCGACCCTGTGCCCTCGCCGGAGGCGGCCGCGGCGACGGATGGCGGGCGGGACGTGCCGGCCGCTGCCCGCGCGCCCTGGCAGGTGCTCGCCCGCAACCGCTGGGTCACGGTGGCCGGTCGGCTCGCCATGTTCGGCGGCCTGATCTTCGTCGGGGCGCGCGTTTGGCACTTCCGCGCGGCGCTCCAGCACGAACTCTCCGACGCGCGGCTGCTCGCGCTGACGGGGGTTTCGGTCCTCGCATACGCCGCCTTGAGCACTCTTCAGGGAACCGGTTGGTGGCTGGCGCAAAGAGCGTTTGCCGGCAGGTCCCGCGCGTTGCGCTGGCGCGAAGCCTACCGCATCCACAGCCGCACGCAGGTTGCCAAATACCTTCCTGGAAACGTGTTCCATTTTGCGGGACGCCACGTCCGCGCGCTCCGGTTGGGTGCCGAGAACCGTCCCCTGCTCTTCGCGTCGGCGGCAGAAATCCTCCTCATGCTGCTCGCGGCCGCCGGGCTGACGGTGCTCGCGTTGCCGCGCCTGCACGTCGTGCTTGGCTCCGTAGAATTCCGGCTTACCACCGTGGCGTTTTTGGGGTTTGCCGTCGCCTTGATTCCGGCGGCCTTCATCGGACGCCGGCTCCTGCGGCGCTTCACCCGCGTGGAAGTTGGGTCACTGGCGCCTGCCCTCGCCTGCTACGCGGCCCTGCTGCTCGCCGTGAGCGGGCTTTTTCTTGGCCTGCTCACGGCCGTCTCTGGAGACGACGCGCTCTGGGCTTGGCGGGAGGTCTTGGGCGGTTACGCCCTTTCCTGGGCGATCGGGTTCGTCACGCCGGGTGCGCCGGCCGGGTTGGGCGTGCGCGAGGCCGTGCTGGTCTGCCTCCTCGGCCCGCAACTCGGCCGGTCCGCGGTGCTCACCGCGGCGCTGCTCATGCGCTTGGTGACGTCTCTGGGTGACGTCGTTTTTTTCCTGCAGGCCGTGGCGTTCGATCGTCGCCCCCTGTGAGGGGGACGAAGGTTCCGGGTTCCGGGTTCCGGGTTCCGGGTTCCGGGTTCCGGGTTCCGGGTTCCGGGTTCGGCGTTCGGCGCCTACGCCCTTGCCTACGGCGGGAAAAATCCCGTCGACCACGCGCGCGCCCAAAGCAAGGTGACTTCCCGCGCGCTCCCTTCCGGCCGAAACTGGTGTGAACCAGCCTCGATCGGCACCGGACCGCGCACGACGCGTCCGTCGAGCTCACCCGCGACGGGGTTGTGCCCCGCCAACCAAACGTACTCGCCCGGAACCGTCGTCTCGAACTGCACCCGCCGGTCCGGCCCGACGCGCAAAACCTGCCCGAGGACGGCAACTGGACCAACCGACAGGTAGTTGCTCCGCAAAAACTCGGTAGTCGCGGCCGGGTAAAGCTTCGAGGGGATGACCACGGCCGTGCGGGAGGCGGCGAGGGCCGCCGGGATGGTGTCGATGGCGCCAGAGGCCGCGAGGCGCCGGGCGGTGAACGCTTCGAACACCGGACGAATCGCGCGCGACCGGAAGACAGCCTCGCCTTTGGCGTCGAGCACGCGCTCGTCTGGACGAGTCAACCGCAGGACGGCCGTGAGCAGTTGGTTGCCGATCGGGTCGCGGTGCCGTTTGCGGATGGCCAGCACACCGAGGCACCCGAGTTCCACGAGGAGAAGCGCCGCCAGCAAAACCACCCCCACCCGCCCTGGAACCAAGAGCCGAAAACGGCGCAGGCCGGCGGCGGCGGCTCCGGCGAAGAAGATGGCAACGACCGGATACAACGGCATGAGGTCTTGTTTGGTAACGTGCGAAAGCGCCCCCACGAGAATGACGACGTACCATGCCGCAGACAACGCGCACCACCCCCGCGACCACGCCCCAACCGTCCGGCGCCGGGCTTCCACGAAGGCGTAGACGCACGCGATCGGCAAAAGCCAGCAAGGCGGCACGAAGAACCGCGACAACCTGTGCGCTTTCAACCCGGCCATGGCATTGTGGCTGAAGAGGCAAAAGACCAAGTCACCCATGGCGCCGTGGATCCAAAAATACGCCGCGAGGCAAGCAGGAACCACCAGCGCGCCCGCGGCAAGCAGGCCGGTGTGGAACAGGACGGATTTGGTTTCGCTCCGGGACGGCCGCCACCCCCCAACCCAACTCAAGAGAAGGAGGGACGCTGCGCCCAGACCGACCGATGCCAACACGAAAGCCCCTTTCAACGACGCCCCAAAAGCCGCGCCTGCGACGAGCCCAAGGCCGAAGCACCGGCCTGTGTGGGGCAACCGGAGCGAGATGACCAAACCTGCCAACGTCAGCGTCGCCCACAGCCCGTCGGCCCGGAACTGGCCGCCGTAGATGAAGAACGGCGGGAACGCCGCGACGAGGGCCGCGGCCGCCCAACCGACCGTCGGGGTGAAGAGTCGCGCGCCGGCCACCCCGGTGAAGGCCACCGTACACGCCAGGAGGGGCAGGACCGCGAGCCGCAACCACCCCATGACGTCGGGGCGCTCGCCCAGGGACAACAGCACCGGCCGGTAAAGCCAATGAAAGAGCGGTGAGTGGTTGTCGAAAAAATCCCGGTAGGGCACCTGTCCTTGCGCCCAGGCCCACACCACGTGCGCGTGCTGCGGCTCGTCGGAGTTCAGGGAGAACGTCCAGCATGCTAAAATTCGCAGCCCCAAGACGGCCAGCAGGGAGAATCCCACGACCAAGTGCGTTGGGGTAAACGGAATGCGCGGGTGGGCCGTCATGGGAGGGGGGAGGGACGCTCTTGCCCTTCCCCGACGCAAAAGGCAAATGCGGAAACGAGTGCAACGCGGGAAACGGGAGGCACGCAGGCCAAATCGCAGATGGCAAATGGAAAATGGAAAAAAGCACCCGGCGGAGCCGCCCGGTTTTCAGGGGAGCGCCGGCGGCCCGCCCGTCACCGGAGGCGCGGCCGTGACCTCCGCGCCGGCCCGACCCCAGGCGCGCGCTATCCCGTACTGGCGGGACGTCGGCGCGCGGAACGCGGAACTCGCAATTTGCCACGCGGAACTCCTCACCATTGTCCCCGCCGGGAATCGAACCCGGATTAGAGGTTTAGGAAACCTCCGTTCTATCCGTTGAACTACGGGGACTTTTATTCTGAGGTACTTACAACGAAAAGGGGCGCCTTCAGGGGCAACGTTCTACCAAAAGTTCTACTTTGCACGACCCCGTTCACCTTGATTCACTAGTGTCCACGTAGCGCAGAAGTTGGCCGTCCACAATCCTTAAGGCAACAGTCTTGCCGTGCCCACTTGCCCAACTCGCGGAGTGAGCATCCGGCTGCGCACGCGAAATTCACTCATTCTGCAGTCGCTGCAAGTTGGTCGCGGCAACCCGGGATTGGATTGGTTCGCCAGCCAAACCTACGAGGATGCCGTATGCCTTGTCTTTCTGCAGGTCGTGAGCGAGGAGGCCACCCTGCCTCAGGGACTCCAAAGTCTCCGCCACCATGTCGGCGAGGTGCCCCCACGCCGCACTCTCGCCGGGCTGACCCGCGCCCAATGCGGGCCTTTCCTCATGCAGCCGAATCTTGATGCGTTCCGAAGCCGTTTGGACCACTTGAAAAACCTCCTCGGCGGTGGCGAGGTAGTTACAAGACCCGTTCTTAACAACGGAAAATACCGACAGCAGATCCTGGGGAGTGCCTTCTCGCACGA
>CAXUNV010000180.1:0-7187 GCA_964252355.1 uncultured Chthoniobacterales bacterium
GTGAGCAACGCCCTGCCGAGTCACCGGCGCGCCCGCTGCTTTCCGGTCGGGCTAGGTTGGAATCCGAGGGCATCTGCCGACGCGGCGACCTGCAGGAATCGCATCAATCGTATGGATGGTGACAATTGCAACAATGGCACTGATCGCACCCAGGTGATGGGTTCTCGCCCAAGCTCGAGCGAAGTCATCTCCATTGATACAATTGGTGCAACGGATACGATCGTTGCAATTCAACTTCCCCCGCCGACGACGCGGAAAAAGATGTGTTCCAGCGACTCCCGCCCGACCTCGGGCCGGCGCAGGTCGTGGACGGCGCCTTCGGCGACCAATTGGCCGCCGACCATGATCCCCACCCGGTGACAGAGCCGTTCAGCTTGGTCGAGCAAGTGGGTGGTGAGGAAGACGGCGGCACCAGCCGCGGCTTGGGACTGAATGGTCCCTTGCAGAGCGCGGGAAGCCACCGGATCAAGCCCGTTGGTCGGTTCGTCCAAGATGAGAACCTGCGGGCGGTGCAAGAGGGCGCAGGCCAAGGCGAGCTTTTTGCGGGTGCCCTTGGAAAGGTTCACGGCGAAGTCGTCCAAGGCGTCGGCTAGTCCGAACGTCTCCGCCAGGGCGGTCGAGCGCGAGGCGGTTTCCGCGGCGCTCAGTCCGTGCATGGTGCCGCAGTAACGGAGTAGTTCGGACGCGCGCAGGTGGTCGTAGAAGGTCGGTTCGTCCGGGACGTAGCCGACGTGGGCCATCGTCCGGGCGCGTTCGCGGGCGCAGTCAAGGCCGAGGATGCGCGCGGCGCCAGCATCGGGGCGCAACCATCCCAGGAGCAGTTGGATGGCGGTGGTTTTGCCAGCCCCGTTGGGGCCGAGCAACCCAAAAACCTCGCCGAGGGGGACCTGCAAGGAGAGGTCCCGCACGGCTGGGAACGTTCCAAAGTTCTTGGCCAGCCTCTCAAGCTCGAGCGCCAGGGGTGGGTTGGTGGTGATTTTTGGGGGAGTTTGTAGAGCTGTTCCGTTGTGCAAAAGATGGTGCCGTGGTTCCACAAGGCTCAAGCGTGGTGGGCGAGGCTAGGCGCCTTCCCTATGGACGTGGAAACTTCGAGTCGGACTTGAGAAAAACAACTTCCTTCTGGTAGGTTTTGCAAGTCAGAGCCGGGGTGAGGTTCCTCTGCTTTTGGCCTAGCCCGACCCCTGCCAAGTGGTTAAGCTCCCCACGCATGAGCCCGGAAACCGAGGCGGCGGTGCGCCGCGCCGTCGCGAAGTACGAAGCCGAAGGCTTGCCGCGGCCGCCCTGCTCGCCCGAAGGTCTGGCGGCCGCCCGCCGCCTCTGGCCCGAACGTTTTGGCTACCCCTTTCCAGAGGAGTACGCGGAATTTGCGGCCTTGGCGAACGGCGAGGTCGACCATGCGTTCCTCTCCTTCCTCCGTGTGCCCGACCCACCGTATGACGCAGGGCGGCCCGGCGACGACGTTTTGGGGCTCAACACCGCCATGCGCGAGGTCTGGGGAAACGAGTTGCAGCGCTTCTTTTTCGCCGACGACGCGGCGGAGGCCTACTACGCCCTGCGGCTGACGGATCGTGTGGTGGTCGCGGTGGGCAAGGGTGCGGAGGCCGACCCTCCGTTTTGGGAGTGCCCGAGTTTCGACCAATTCTTGCGCGGCGCCATGGAAAGCGTGCTGGCGACCACCCTGGTGTAGGCAGCGCGCCCTTACCCACCCCGGATGAACACGCCCGAACAGCTCCCGCGCCCGGTGCAGTTTGCCCAAGCGTTGCCTCCGGGTTCGGCGGCCGGAGCGATCGCGTTCCGCTTGGAAGTGCAAAAAATCTCGCCCGAAGAGAACCGGCGGATGCGGGAGGCGTTCGACCCGGGGCGCGACCCGCAAGGCAGGCCGCTGCTCGACGCGAACGGCCGGCTCGCCAGACCGGGCGTCCGGGGGTATTTCCTCCAGTTCCTCGCGCTGCACCACCGCGAGGACCTTCAGCACGCCGGGTTCAGCGAGCGGCAGATCGGCGCGATGGCGGACCTACGGCCAGTCGCCCTCCAGGTCGGCAACGTCGCCTTCCAAGTTCACCACGAGATCCCCCTCGAGGTGAGCGGACTGCTGCCGAACGCCAACGACTTCAAAAACTTGGTCTTGATTTGTGCGGATGAACACAACCGGGTGCTGCACCGCGAGCACCTCGATTCGCAGTGGCGCGACCTGCCGCCCGGGCAACGCCGGGCCGTGACGATCGTTCAGCCGGAAGGCGGCATCAGCGCCGAGACGGGAGACGCCTTTCGCGCGTGGTTGCGGGCGGCGATGAAGAGAGTATCCGACTTGACCGCACGCCCGCCCACTCAGGTGCCTCACCCCACCACGCCGGTACCCTGGGTGGGGACGACTCCGCCAGGCGCCGCGGCGGGGTCTCCAGGGCTGCAGCCGCCGGCACCCCACACGGAGGGGCCGGAGGGGCCGACCACTCCCCGCGAACGTGCGCCCGTGGCCGTTGGCGAAGGCGCCGGGAACGCGCGGTCGCCGGGGTTCGGGAGAGCTTTGGGCGGCGCCGGCACGGCTTTGGCCACCGCGTTGGTGTTGCGCGAGATCGCCCACGGCAACTACGGCACGGCGGCGTCCAGCTTGGCGTTGCAGGCGACCCTGCCGGCCGGCGAACGCCTGACCGGCGAGCTGGTCGGCGCGGCCCTGGGGACGGTTGCCCGGCTGGCGGGCACGTCGGAAGAGGCTACGGCGGTCTTGGGACAAGTCGCCAAGAAGGTGCCGATCCTCGGCGTCGGGCTGAGCGGGTACAGTTTTCTCCAAAACTCGCGTGCGGCCGCCGACGCGGAGAAGAGGGCCGATGACCCGGCGTTGTCGGCCGACATGCGCGATTACTGGCGCCAAAAGGCGGCTTACCACCTGACCGTGGCAGGCGCCACGGCGGAGACGGGGGTTGGGCCCCTGGTCGGGGGCGCAGGCGCGCTCCTTTCGGAGGCGGGCCGCGCCGGGCACAACGCCTTCCATCCCATGCCTCGCGACCCTTCGAAACCGATCGGCACGGGGCTGAGCCGGGAACGCTACGCGAGCCTCGCGGCGGCGACGGCGGTGTTCCGGAGCGACCGCATCATCACCGGCAGGGTGGGGCGCGCGGTGCGGTCGACGAGCCTTCATGAGGAGGCCGCGACCGTCGAGAACGCCCCAGCCGATGGTCAGGCCTACGCCACGGCGAGCGCGCTCCGGCGCTTTTTCTGGCCAGACCCGACGGGGCAGCTGCAGGAAGCGCAGGCGAACGGACGGCGGGAAGCGCAGCGGTTGGCCGAAGGGAGCCAGCGGGCTGCGGAAACCGTCGTGGGCGCCTACGTGCCGGATGCCCGCGTCGACCTGCCACACGATCCGGAGGGGGGTGCGCCGCCTCCTGCCGTCGGTCCTGGGTCCGAACGACCGGGCGTTGTTGGAGCGGCTGCTGGCGGCGAACGAAGCGGCCCGGCGGGTGGCCGGCACCCCCGAACTGCGGTCTGGCGGCCCTGCCTTCCTGGAAGACGCCAAGCGCTTAGCCAACGACCTGCGCGTCTTGGAAGAAGCGCGGCGCGGCGCGACCGAGGCATTGGGATCGATCGACGCCGTGAGCGGATCCTTGTACGATGAGGCCAAGCAGTCCGGGATCAACCGGGAGGCTTTAAGCATCCTGCAAGGGGCGCAACGCTTGGGCCAGAACCTCGGGTCGCGCACGCAGGAGGGCCGGCTGGTACCTGCCGCCGGCACCGAAGCCCTGCCGCTCGGGCCGGGCGATTACGCTTTGCCGGACACCCGGTGTGGCCGCCATCTGGCCAGGTACCTCGGCGGTGATGCGGTTTTGCCGGAAGCCGGCAAGCGGATGGCGGACCAGCTGCGGTTGGCGCGGGCGAAGAACGGGCGGGGCCAAACCCCGGCGCTCGGGTAGCGCGGCCTCTGGGTGAGGAGGGCTGACCGCGCGCACGTCACCGCACCGGAAACGGGTGGGACGGCCTGCGCCGCGGCGGCTGGACTGGTGCGAGGTGGCGCCGAAATGCGGTACCGTGGTACCCGAAATGTCACGTTGACCTTTGTGTCTAACCCGGACAAAATACGACAATTTTACAATCATGGGCCGTCCTCTGAGATTGGAGATCGAAAACGGGGTTTACCACGTCGTCACCCGCGGGGTGGGCGCCCGCTTTGTGGAACCCGCGGCGCTGACCGAGTTCACCGGTTTGTTGGCTGAAGCTGTCCCGTTTTTTAGGCTGAAACTGCACGCTTACGCGTTGACCGCGGAGGCGTACCAGTTGGTGGTAGAAACGCCAGACGCCAACCTGAGCCAAGCCATGCAGTGGTTGAACTTGAGCTTGAGCAGCCGGCTCAAGCGCGTTTTGGGGAACGACGGTCCGATTTTCCGGGAGCGGTTCCGGGCGGTGTTGATCGAGTCCAACAGCACCATCCTGCGGGTGAGTCGGTTTGTGCACTTGTCGCCGATCGGCTCGCGCCTGTTGGCGGCGGACCAACTTGGCGGGACCAAGCTTCGCTTCTTCGACGCCGCCGAAGTGCAGGAACGCCTGCGGAGCCTGCGCGAGTTTCGAGGCAGTTCGTACCGGGCCTACGCGGGTTACGCCACGGCCCCCGAGTGGCTCCACCGGAAAACCGTCTACCAGGCGTTGCGGCGTCAGGAAGGCCAGGGTGACCCGGCCAAGTCGTACCGCGCCTTCGTCGAGCAATCCGCGCGCATGGGTCTGCAGGAGTCCATCTTCAACCAAGTGCGGCAGCGCGCGTTCCTGGGCCAGACGGAGTTTGTCGAGCGCATGCGCCGGGCGGCCGGCGCGCGGCCGGGCGCCGCCGGGCAGAATCCCTCCCACCCCGGAGTGAGTTGGGAGAAAATCGTGGCCGCGGTCGAGAAGGTTCACGGCAGGTCGTGGGACGAGTTCGCGAACGAGTACGGAGATCCCGGACGGGACCTGGCGTTGTACGCCGGGCGCCTCTACGGCCGTTACACGTTGAAGGATCTGGCGGAGAAGTCGGGTGGTTTGAAGTTGACCGCCGTCGGGCAGGCGGTCGCGCGCATCCAAGCGCGCTTGGCAGCGGACGAGCAGGTCCGCCGCGAATTTGCCCGCATCCAGCGCCTCCTGCGCGCGGCCCCCGATCGTTGAGGGGGGCGGCCGTCCCGGGGCCCCGCCCGCACCGCGGCGGGCGGGGGCTGCGGGACAAGGCCCGCGTTGCCTTGCCAACCGCGGGCGGTAATGCCGGCGCGAGGCCGGATGACGACCTTTGCAGTTGCTAAGGTGCGCCAATCCCGCTCTCCTCGTTTTTGGAGCGGGTCGGCTGCCCGCTCACCCCATGCAAACCAAGCTAGGTAGGATCGGCGTCGGTTCTTGGACTTTCCCATGGGCGGCGGGCACCGTCACGGAGCACGCGCCGGCCGAACCCCTGCGCTTGGGCGGGTTGCTGGAGCGAGCGCAAAAGCTCCGTGTCGGGGTGGTGCAAGTTGTCGACAACATGCGACCGGAGAATTACGGGCCCGCCGAATGGCAAACCCTGCGGCAACAGGCGGACGAGGCGAACATCCATTTGGAAGTCGGCAGCCGTGGCGTGGAGCCGGAGCGCCTCCTCGGCCTGCTCGGGATTGCCACCACCGCAGGCGCGCGCTTGGTGAGGACCATGTGCGGCTGGCCTGGGGAACACCGCACCCTCGGTGACGTCGAGGCAGACTTGCGGCAGAGCTTACCCGAATTCGAGCGGGCGGGCGTGACGATCGCCTTGGAAAATTATGAGGCTTACCCTACCGCCGACCTGGGGGCTTTAGTTGGCCGGATCAACAGTCCAAACCTGGGGATCTGTCTCGACCTAACAAACTCGTTCGGGGCGTTGGAGAGTGCTGAACAGATCCTGGAGGCACTCGCCCTGCACACGGTGAACGTCCACTTGAAGGAATTCGTGGTGGAACGCACGGCGCATCTGATGGGTTTCGCCTTCAAGGGCCGACCTACCGGGCAAGGTAAGCTGCCGTTGACGCAAATTTTCGAGACGCTGGTCCGGCACGGGCGAAGCCCAAACGTCATCGTGGAGCTCTGGACGCCGTTTCAGGGCAGCCTGGAACGCACCCTCGACTTGGAGCAGGCGTGGGCGCGCCAAAGCGTCGAGTTCCTGCGGTCGCTGCCGTTTTTCTAACGTCTGACCGGGTCATCGGTCGAAAACGGGCGGGACGCCCTGAAATTCCCTGTGCCGATACCCAGGGCACCGCGACTCGAATGCCAAAGTCCGCGGGAGACGGTTAGGGGAGCGCGGGCGTCCCGCCCGTTTCAGCCGACAAGACGCCGACGTGCCTGACGCAACATCGCTGCCTCCGGGACGCTTGGCGGCATCTCGCATGACTCGCTTTGCCCTACCAGCTTTTCTAGGTAACGGTGCGGAAGCCTCCGGTCAGTGCTTCATCGCGCCGCCTTCGCCCTGGTTCTTCTCCGCCAGGGCTGCGTACTTTGCCGGATTCTTTTTGAACGTTGCCGCGTCCTCCGCATTGCAAAGGCCGATTTTCTTGCCGTGGTAGGTCACGTAAGTGGGTTTGCCCATGCTGCCCAGCTTCATACCGTCGATGGGGCAGACCGTGTTGATGGAATCCACCTTGGCGTCCTCGGTCATCGCCATGTGTTCCTTGCCGGATTTCGCCGGCATTTTGGTGTGCATGTCGTCGGCAAGGACGAAGGAGGCGGTGGCGAGCAAGGCAACGGTGAAGAAGGGTGTTTTCATGGCGTGGACGGGTCTTTTCGTGGTGTGAACGGCGGTGTCTAGGGGTCGATCGCGTTTCGGCAGCGAAGATGCCTTGAGGGACGAGAGGAGACTTGAGATTTTATTCCCGACCGTGATTCTGGGGCTGACAAACCCGTTGCGGGTTGACCCGTGGCCCTCATTCATTCAGCTTCCATGACTTGCCAGAAATGAGTTCACCGGCGCAAAACCGCGCCATGGTCGGAGACACCCACGGATGATTGCGTTTGCCTGGTATTTTTTCTTGGGCGCCCTGCGGGGTTGCCTATTCCAACGCTTGTTGAAAAAAATGTTTTTGGGATGCCTGGATGGCGGCGGCCACCGCCGAAGAGGCAAATGCTAAAACCCCGCAAAGGCGCCGGTTAAATGGCGTTCTCCCCGCATCAGGGGGATTCGGAAAAAGAAAACGGGCCGGGGGGTAGTAGCCCGGCGGGCGGGTTTTTAAAAAAAAAAA
>CAXUNV010000180.1:7197-8826 GCA_964252355.1 uncultured Chthoniobacterales bacterium
CCGCCCGGGGAATTCTGCCCGGGCCGTCTGATTTAAGAAGGAATCTGCGCGCAACGGACCGCAGCTTATAAACGGCGCTTCAAGTCGTCCGCGGTGCCTTCGTCGACGACCCGTTGAGGGCTAACGGGGCCCGTGACATCTCCCGAAGTCCTCGTCGACGTCGTAGTGGTGCCTTCGGAGCCCAGAACGGTTCGCACCGGTGCCGCGGGTGACACGTGACCACCCTCCGCACTGCCAATCTCGCCGGATCGCTCAGTCGTGTGGACCGTGCGGACGGTTTCGGTGCCCAGGCGACCGGTGCGCGCATCATCTGCGTCCCCAGACCGAACGTCGGCGTTCGACTCGTTGGTCGTCGAGATGTCATGCGCGCCAGCACTTTCGAGGATGCGCTTGGCTTCCCTGGCTTGATCAGGGTCGTCGGTATGCACCGATACGAGGATGCCGCCTTCCTTGATCTTGCCTTCGTAGCGCTTGGCTTCGTATTCAGGGATACCAAGTCCGACCAGGCCGCCGGCGATGCCACCGAGGCCGGCGCCAATCGCGCCGCCGCTCAACGCCGCCATCACCGGACCGGCTGCGATGAATGGACCGAGACCTGGAATGGCCAAGGCTCCTAGCCCGGCGAGCAGGCCGACGACCCCGCCAACGGTGCCGCCGGTGCCCGCACCAATCGTCGCGCCCTCGGGCAGTTTGGTCTCTTTCTCATGCGCGAAATCGCGGGTGCTGTCCTTGTTAGAAAAGAGCACCGAGATGTCATCCTGAACAAACCCAGCACTGGTGAGTTGTTCGACGACCGACCGCGCCTGGGCCTCCGTATCAACTAAAGCGAGAGTGGAGCGTTTCATAAGTAATACTTCGAAGAGTTAGGTAGATGGTTAATCAAGAGAGACATGGCCTACTTCCGGGCCTTAACTTCCAATTCATTCTTGACCTTGTCCTTGCCGACGACCCCGGCTGCCTTGGCCGCGACCGCAGTTTTTTCTTGTTCGTTCTCCACCGGACCGCGCAAGGTGGCCACGCCGCTGTTGACCATGATCTTCGCGTTTTTGGCATTGAACGAGAGCGAGCCGTCGCCGACCACCGCTTGCCGGATCTTCTGCAGCGAAGCCAAGTCGGCCTTGTCGTTGGATTGCTTGTCGGCGGTGGCGGCGTGAGTGCCTTGGCCACCGGAGTTGTGCGCCGTGTTATCCGCGTTGTGAGCGTTTGCTTGATCGGCGCGTCCAGCGCTCGGCGTCGGCGTGGGCTGCTGCCCGAAGGACGCGACAACCGTCATCAAGGAGAGCAGAGACACCAGAGAGAGTCGCTTCATGCGGTCCAGGTTCGGTGCTGCCCGATGCGCCGGATGTCTGCTAACCTGAGGTTACCCGCCCTGATCTCACTTCTGAGAAATGCGGTTTAACCCTGGGGCGCTACGCGCAGCCTAAAGCGCAGGTAAAATGGCCGAACGGTGCCCGGCGGAGCCGTCCCAAGGTAGTCCCGTGCGGGCGACGCAGGGAGCGTGGGACGGGGTGGGCGGCTGACACCTGCCAGTCGCGCATCGACCCCTTGGCCGGTTTTCCGGGACGGGCGGGACGCCCGCGCTCCCCTCGGATGCCCGGCGGCGGGCAAGGTAAAACACCGCTTGCCCTC
>CAXUNV010000181.1:0-8792 GCA_964252355.1 uncultured Chthoniobacterales bacterium
CGCCCAAGGGTAGGCCAAGCGCGGGGAGGAGGTCCTCAAGGGCTGGGGCATGGCGCGTCGGCGGTGAGGGGTGGGTGGCAACGTGAGCGGCGCGCGGCCTGCGTCGGCACCTCATGGCGCCCGTGCGATCGTTGACCGTGGGTCACGAGCGAGCGTCACCTCCGACCAAAACGCTTCCACAACGGTCCTCGCGAGCGCCGACACGTCCTCCGCGTCGCTGTGCCGTCCATGGAAGATCCTCAGCAGATGGCGCATGAGTTCATCCAGCGCCTCGCGCGCCTTTTCGTACTGCGCTGCCCTGTCATCCCCGCCGAAGCTGTCGTGCCTGAGCTTTGGGAGGTCGTTGGCGTCCAGGTCAAAATCGCGGTGGGCGTGAAGCTGATCCCGCAACGTCTTGATCGGCTTAAGGGCATCTTCGAAACGGTCCCAAGCGTCCGGCAACGCGGCCCTGGCGGAATCGAATTCGGACCGCGAGATGGGCCTGAACCCATCCTGCGTCATTTCGGGATCGTCACCGGTCCCTTCGGCTCCCGAGGCGATGCGATTCCAAACGGCTTCCACGTCGGCATCGCCGATCGACGCCAAATCCTCCACGATCCCGGCGAGGTGGGTCCTGGTGGCATCGCAGCGGTTGTATGTCATCCTGCAGATCAACACGGTCCAATTGGACTGCAGAAACCAGCCCAGGTAAAATTGACCCGCCTTCCAAAACGGCGCGTCCCTGGCCTCCAAGCGCGTGCAGGTGATGAGGTGCGCTTCCGCCGTGGCCAAGGCGCGAAAATCCACGCCGACCTGATGGAAGCGATGGCAGAGGACGTTCAGGTCCACCGGCGCCGCCCGCTTCGGCGCGTTGCCATGGTGCTTGAGGCCGCGCTTGCGGGGCTTGGACATCGCCGTGCTTAGCACTTCCCGGCATCGGGCGCACCCCCCTGCGGCGCAACAATCCTGGACGACAAGCACCGCGCCAAGATCTGCCAACGATTAAAGCGCGAACTGAAGACCGTGGATCGAACGGAGGAATTGAAGGCGTCGGGCACTTCGCCATAAACCTACGCGTTCGCCCGGCTGCACAACCGGGCGCTCAGGCAAGGGCCAGCTCGCCCTGATCCACGCGGACCTGTTCCCGATGCGGAAGGGCAATGAAAACGCGGCCAAGGAAAAAACGACGTCGGCAAATGCCGACGTCGTTTTTGACGACACCGGGCGACCCGACGGGAAATCGTCCGCGCATTGAAAGGGGGGATTATCGGCAAAAGCCGACATTCCAAACGGAAGGCACCGACCCGCACGAGGTCTTCTCGGCAAAAGCCGACGTGATTTTCCACGGCACCGGTCTTGCCGCCTATTCCAGCCCGAGCACCTTGGCGGCCCGCACCCCGGTCGCCCGCTGGAAGTGCCACGCGTGCTCGAAGGAGATCCGGCATTCGCCCCTTAAAAGACGCGCGGCGTGCCCGTAGGCGCACCCCATCAGGGCGGCGACCTTGCGCACGGTGAGGCGATGGTGAGAAACGTACGCCCGCAGCGTGGCAAGGCCATGTTCCCGGGGGTCGGGCGGTTCGGGCGGGAGTCCGTCGCAAATCGCATCCAAAACCTCCACGAGCCCCGCCAGGAGCGTTTCGCGGTCTTCGGGGGTCAGGTTCCCTGGAACGGGCGTGAAGCGTACAAACGGGGTCTCCGGGGCACCGGTGGGCGTGATGGCGGCGCGCACGTGTTTAGAATGGCACAGGCGGGGGCCCAAAGCCCGCCGAAGACCTCCCCGGCCCTCCCCGGACGCCGCGGGACGTTTACCAAATCGTTTACCAGTTGGGCGTTCGCGGCGATCTTGGTAGCATGTAAGACGCTGCGTTCGAGACACTTGCAGCGATGGCGACCCTAACGGGATTCGAACCCGTGTTACTCCCGTGAAAGGGGAGTGTCCTAGGCCACTGGACGATAGGGTCTTTCCGGCGGAGCGAAGATCATGGCATTGCCTAACCGATTCGCAACCGGAATTTGGGGCCGCCTTCGTGAGGGACGGGTAGGGCCAAGGGGAGCGCGAGCGTCCCGCCGGTACCGGAACGACCGCCACATGAAGCAGGCCGGGGCAAAAGGGAGACGCCGCACCCCCGGTTACAGACGGGGTGTCCGTGCCACCTTCGTCCCCCGGTTGGGACCACCGTGGGCGGCGGCGGCTCGCCCGTGACCAGCGGGACGCCGGCGCTTCCCTGGAACCGGTTCGTCGGTGATGCCCGGGCACCGGCCCTCCCGGGTTTGGGCGGCTCCGTCGGTAACCGACAACCGAGAACCGGTCGCCGGCAGCCGCGGCCCCCGCCAAACCTCACCGCGGAGCTTCCCCGGCCAAGACGGCGGCCGCGATCCGTCGAGTGCTGCCCTGGTGATAGGCGAGCGCTCGCTCGGCACGCGCCACCTGCGCCGCCCCACGGCTTGGGTCCGCCAAAAAGCCGGACACCGCCTCCGGCAACTCGGTTTCGGACGAAAGTTGGGTGATCCCACCCGCCGCGACCAAAGTCTTCACCAGGGTTGCAAAGTTTTCCATGTGCGGCCCGCAGATCACCGGACGCTGGGCCTGCAGTGCCTCCACCGGGTTCTGTCCGCCCACCCCGCGAAAACTTTTCCCGACCACGACGACGTCTGCCGCCTCGTACCAGCCGGGAAGTTCGCCAGTGGTGTCGACCAACAGCACGGAGGTGCCCGGATCGAACACCCCTTCGGTCCGCCGCGTCCAGAGTACCCCGCGGTCTGTCAGGAGTTGGCCGATCTCCGCGGCGCGCTCCACATGTCGTGGCACCAAGATCAGGACCAATTCCGGGAACTTCGCCCGAAGCACGGCGAAAACTTCGAGGAGCAGCTCTTCTTCGCCGGGATGAAGGCTGCCGCCGAGAAGAAACTGGCGGGTTTGCGGCGAGCAACCGTGTTGCACAAGCCAGTCGCGAAACGTCGCCGGGGGAGGTGCGGCCAAGTCATTCTTCGTGCTGCCGACGGCGACGACTCTCTCAGGGGAGACTCCGACCGCCAACCAAGCGGGCACCTCATCCGGGTACTGGGCAAACACCCGGGTCAGCGCTCGCCAGATCAGCGGGACCGCGACAAAGCGTAACGCGGCGTACCGTCTTGCGGAACGAGGCGACATGCGCGCGTTTGCCAAGTAGACCGGGACCTGGTGCACCCGGGCGCAAGCCAAAAAGCTCGGCCAAAGGTCTGAATCGATGAGGAGCACGCTCCGGGGCTGAACCCGCCGCCAAGCCCGGGCCACCAACGGGTACCAATCCAACGGGTTGTAGATGATGCGCAACCACCGGTGATCCGCGCGGGCTTGACCCAGGGCGTAGCCGGTCGAGGTGGTGGTCGAGATCACCGCTCGAAATCGTGGGTCCTGACGGTGCGCTTCCTCGGCCAGCCGGAGCGCTTGGACCATTTCACCTACGCTCACCGCCCGGATCCAGCACGTCACGCCTGCACGGAAAAATTTACGCAAGTCCATCGAGAACAATCCAAAGCGTTGTCCAAACCCTCGTCGGTACCCACCCCGCTTCCACATGCGTGGCGCGTAGACGGGGAGACTCGCCACGACGCCGAACGGCCATAGCGCGTTGTAAGCGAGCAGTAGGAAAAGGCTCATGGGGACTCACCGGCGCGGGAAAGAAACAGAATCTCGGTTTTTCCGTAACGTCGCGGCCGGTCAAGGTTCCAGCCCGGCAACGGCGGAATCTCCCCACCGGCGAGTCGCTCCAGAATCAGCAGGGCACTGGGTGAGAGCAACGCCGGCAGGTGCGGGTCGGCCAGCAGACGCGCGACCTCACCTGCCTCCCCTGAGTTTTTGGTGTAAGGCGGGTCGGCAAAGACGAGGTCGTAGGGGCCGTTCGCCTGCCGCAAAAATTTGTAAGCGTCCAGTTGTTGCACCTCACCGAGAAGCCGGGCACGGGCCAAGTTGGCGCGGATGGCGTCGGTGGCCGCACGGTGGCGGTCGACGAAACGCACCGACGCGGCGCCCCGGCTCAACGCCTCAAGGCCGTAGGCGCCGCTGCCGGCAAACAGGTCGAGAACCCGCGCTCCGGGCACCCGGTCTCCTAAGGCCGAGAACACCGCTTCACGCACCCGGTCCATCGTGGGGCGAAAAGCGTGCTTGGGTAGGAGCAGGCGGATGCCGCCCGCACTGCCGGCGATGATGCGCATCAGGGGCGAGATGGACGAGCCGCTGGTCGATCCGGACGCATTAGCGGCGTGGCACGTCCGCAAGCTGCTGATCTCATTGACCGGCCGAAGGGCCCACCCCGCCCTCGTCGCGCGGCGGCACCTCGCGGCCGCGCTCGCGGCGATCGCTGCCCATCAGTTTGCGCAATAACCGTTTTTTGTCTCCGATGATGCGATCAAAAAGATCCGTCTGCGGACGGGTTGCCGGGCCGTCGACTTTGAATTCCAGCGAACGCGTCCGGCCATCGGCATTGGTCACAAAGTTTTCCTCCAACTCGTTCGGCACCTTCTGGCTGAGAAATTGGTTGATGGTCAGACGACCGTTCAGCGCCAGGCGTTGCATCGCCAAAACATCACCCCAGAGCCGCACGTCGCAGTTGCGCGATTGCAGCCGCAGTTCATCCAGCCGGACGTCCGGCCCGATCACGTGGAAGTTGGCGTGGGCGTCCTCCAATTGGAGCCGCTGCAGTTCGTCGATCTGCGTCCATCGCCCGATCTCCTGCAAAAGCGGGTATTGCTCCAACACCCCGCTGGCCAACTGCACCGAGCCACGGCCAGAGTTACGGGCCGCATCATCCAACGCGCCACGCATCTCGAGGGAACCCGACAAGGTGCCGTGGGCACGCTCAAGCACCCCTTCAAGCTGGGCGGCAAGTTCGGTGACGTTCACGTCTGCCAAACGCAAGTTTAAGGCGTACGGATAAGGGTTGGCCCAGGTGACGCGGAAATCGCCCTGCACCGTCCCCCCGCAAGTGCGGCCGCGCATCTCCGGCATTTCGAGTTGGTCCGCATCCAAGCGGAAAGGTGACCCCACGTCTTCGATGGCTAACGCATCCGCGAACGCGGCACTTTCGGCGTTGATCCGGCCGACGTAAACGCGCCGGTCCAAGCGCGCGGAACATTCGACCCCATGGATGGTCGCCGCCGGAGATCCATCACGGTTCAGAAACGTGACCGTCCCATCCGCGACTTTGAAACGCTGCAGTTGAACCAACATGGGACCTAAGCCGCGAGACCGTCCGCCGCTGCCGGCGAGTGGCCGCGCCCGGTCTGCGCCGGGTGCTCCTTCTTCGGAGGTGGCGGGGGCGGGCGCCAACTCTTCCGCGCCCCCGCCTTGAGGCCGCAGCGAGGCACCCAGCCCGGCCGGCAACCGGACGTCAACGCGCTGGAGAACGACCCGCTTGATGACCAACCGCCGCCGCAGCAGTTGCAAGTAGCTAGGGTGCACTCTGAGCCGGTCGGCCCGCAGCAGCGGCATACCGCCCTCGGGCGCGCCGATCACGACCCCTTGCAACACCAGGCCGGACCACGGCGCATAGGAGGCGCGAAACAGGTCGACCGGCAGGCCGAGGCCCCGTCCTAGCGCGTCGCAAATGCGCCGATGCGCGCCGGGCGATTGGATGTAGAGGTTGATGGAGAGCAACGTCAACGCCACAAAGGCCAAGATGGCTGCGAGGATGCGCCACCAGAGACGGGTGAGGGGCTGAAAGAGGGGAACGCGCACCGCCACGACGTTAGGAGTTGCCGGAGAGCATGAACAAGAAGATTGCGGTCATCTTCAACCCCGCCGCCAGGGGTGACAAGGCCCGTTTACTTGCCGAGAGCCTTCCCGCCGCGGCGTCTGAAGCGGAATTTTGGCCCACCGAGGCGCCTGGCGAGGCCCTCGAACTTGCGCGCGGGGCGGTTGCGCAGGGCTACGACGTAGTGGTCGCGGCCGGGGGTGACGGCACCGTCAACGAAGTGGTCAATGGACTCGCGCTCAGCCCGGTGACGTTAGGCGTCCTGCCCATGGGCACCATGAACGTGTTTGCGTACGAAATCGGCCTACCGGCAGATCTCGACGGGTGCTGGGACGTCATCCAGAACGGTCGGGTGACGGAGGTCGATCTCGCACGCGCCAACGACCATTACTTCATCCAACTGGCGGGAGTCGGCCTCGATGCGCAAGCCGTGGAGGCGACCGACACGACGATACGCCGCACGATCGGTCCGCTCAGCTATGTGCTTGGTGCAGCCCAGGTCATCGGCCAGACGCCACCCAAATTAGAGATCGATTGCGGTGATGGCACGACTTTAGCCGGTTCGTTCGCGCTCATCGGCAACGGGAGGCATTACGGCGGACCCTTCAACGTCTTCAGCCAAGCGCACAACGGAGACGGGCTCCTCGACTTGCTCGTCTTCCACAACCAAGGCTACCTCGACGTGATCCGTTACCTGCAAGGCCTCTTGTCCGGTAAACCCGAGGCGTTGGCGGACGTCGATTACCTGCAGGTCCGGGCCGCGACCATCTCCAGCGACCAGGACACGCCGGTCGAGATCGACGGCGAAGTCACCATGCGCACGCCGGTCCGGTTCGAAATGGCCGAGAAACGCCTGCGCGTCCTGGTGCCATGAGGCGGCGTTGACAACCGGGATGGTCCCCAGGTTAGTTCGTGCTCGTCATGGATCTTGCGTCCGCTTCCGCCAAGGTTGCGACTTCCGAGCCACGCGCAAGGACCCTCGTCATCCCGCCAGACGGCGGCAAGACCTTGGTCGCCTTCGGCGGTTCCGCGCAGGTCAAGCTCAGCGGTGAACAGACGAATGGCTCGATGCTGCTCGCCGTGAGCACGACGCCGCCGGGTTGGAACCAGGGTGCCGCGCGCGGGCAGCACGGTCCGGGCACCGCGACGCACGCCGGGATCATCCCGGGGCGGCTCCGCCGGGCGAAAAAGGGGAGCGCGGGCGTCCCGCCCGTTCCGGAACCGGATCGCGTGAAGGTTACGCCGACGTTTCGCCGGTACGGGGACGATCCGCGACCAGGCCCGAGGCGCGCGTCAGCAGACCCCGCCATCCCGGTGAGACAAACGGCCGTGGGCGCGTTACGCTCGCCCCATGGCCGCGGGTTCCATGCCGGGACGAGCGATCGGCGCAGCTTCCGAAGAGGCTGAGCGGGTGCTTGCCGCCCTGACCGACGCAGATCCCGGCGCCCGTGCGTGGTTGGGCTCCCAAGCGGAAGCGGAAAGAGATACCCTCCTCGGTTTCCTCGCCTTCTCGCCGGCGTCGCTCGACAAGGTGCGCCGAGATCCCGACGCCTTGCGCTGGTTGCTGAGCCCGGACGTGACCGCCTCAAAGGGGCGCTTGCGCCAAGCGCGCGCCACGCCCATTCCGGAAGAGGAAGGCGCCTACCCAAAACTGCGCGCCTGGAAAACGCGCGAGATGCTGCGGATCGCCTACCGCGATTACGCCGGGCAAGCCGATCTGGTCGAGACCACGGCCGACCTCACGGCCATGGCGGAACGCTGCGTCGCGACGGTCGTGGGCGGCGCGCTGCAGACCGCCCAACGTCGTTGGGGCCCGGCCGAGACGGGCTTTGGCGTCCTCGCCATGGGCAAGTTCGGCGGCGAAGAACTCAACTACAGTTCCGACATCGACCTGATCTTCTTCTACGGGGAAGAGGGGATGGTCCGCCCGACTTTCAGCCGACACGAATATTTCACGCGGGTGGTGGAAAACGTGGTTGCCGGTTTCGCGGCCAAGGGACCGCCGTTGTTCCGCGTCGACCTGCGGTTGCGGCCCGAAGGCAGCGTGGGCCCGCTGATCCGCTCCCTTGCCGCCACGGAAAATTATTACGCCGGCTACGGCGAGACGTGGGAACGGCTGGCGCTAGTGAAGGCGCGCGGCCTGTTCGGCGATCCGGAGCTCCTGTATGAGTTCAGCCACCGGCTGCAGCCGTTTGTCTTCCCCAAATTGGTCTCGAACGACCTGCTGGACGAGGTGGCCGAGGTCAAAGCACGGATCGAACGCGACATCGTCGGCGCTGAAGACTTGCATCGGAACGTGAAACTCGGGTTCGGCGGGATCCGGGAGATCGAGTTCACTGTCCAAGCGCTCCAGGTGCTGCACGGCGCGAAGCACGCCTTCCTGCAAGGCCGCAACACCCTCAAGGTCCTGGACGCACTGGCGACCCTCGAACTTTTGCCGGCCGAAGAAGTGGCGCACCTTCGGGACGCCTACCTCTTTTTGCGGACCGTGGAGCACCGTCTGCAGATGGTGCACGAAGCGCAAACCCACACGGTGCCGGCGGATTTGGGAGCGCAGCGCGCCATCGGCCGAAGCCTGGGGTTCCCTTCGGTCCACGATTTCCAGATGGCTCTGCGCCATCATACCGAGGGCGTCCGCCGGGCTTTCGCGCGCCTGCTGCAGGCCCGGTCCGACACGGTCGTCCCCGAAGCCCGGGTCGACTTCTTTCGTGATCCGGCGGCAGCGCGGCGCGCCCTAGACGCCCTGGTGCGCGGGCCCTCCGCCCTGCACGTCTCCCCGCGCAACAAGCGGCTGGGACGCAAATTGGAGCCTCACCTGCTCGTTTGGCTGGAACGTTGCGCAGACCCCGACGCCGTCCTCAACCGCTTCTTACGCTTCCTCGACGCCTACGGCATCCGGGGCGCGTTCTTCGAGACGGTGCTCGCCAACCCGCGCTTGCTGGAACTGCTGGTGCGGCTTTTCGACGGCAGTGCCGCCTTCTCGGAAACGTTGATCCAGCGTCCGCAGCTGCTGGAGGAGGTGGTGCGGGGGCGGGAACTCTCGGCGGCGCTGACCGCGGCGGATTTTGCGCGGGGTTTGGC
>CAXUNV010000182.1:0-8769 GCA_964252355.1 uncultured Chthoniobacterales bacterium
GGTCAACGGTTCGCCCCGCACGCCGCCCTCGGCATTGAGACGGTCCACCGCCAATCGGGCCCCCTTGATGCTCGAAGCGCCGAACGTGGAAAGCGCGCCCGTGAGGCAACTGATGGCGCCTACCTTCACCTCGGCCCGCAAGGGCGCAGCGACCACGAGCGCCCAGGCCAGGTGGACGGACAGCAAGCAGAGGTGACGCAAACCGATCATCGCGAGCAGGCTAAAGCGCGGAGTGTGCCACATCCCGACCGAAAGGAAAAATGGTAAGCGCCATTTTCGAAGGCGCACCAGGGCCGAAAGCCGGAAGTCGGAAGGGGCAAATGACCCGAACTCGCCGGTGAGCCGGCGGGGCGAACACCCGGCCGGCCAAGGGGGGCTGCCATCGCCACCGGACGCCTGCCGGGCGATGTGAGCCGGGCCGCAAACCTGGCCAAGATCCCGTCAGGGTCGTTCCGCACCGGCACCCTCCAACCTGCGGCAACGGCACATGGTGGCAGCCCGACGTGCAGGTTGGAGGTTAACGCCCCACCGGGTCACCCGCGGATCCCAGCCCGCTCCCAAAGCGGTAACCGAGAACTGGCAACCGGGAACCGCCGTCGCCCCTCACCCAAAGGTGGCATTCTCGCGGCCGGGGTTTCCGGCTCATGTCCCGCTCCACCACCGGCGGGTGCCGGTCTTTTATGCGAAACCTCACAACCTTCTGGACGGGCTCGGTTCGTCCTTTGCTCGCCGTCGTGCCACCGCGGCTTCTTCTCAGCGCGCTTGCCTACCTGCTTCTTGTCCTCGCCGCTTGGGCCTATGGAGGCGGCCTCGCCATCTGGCGCTTGCACTGAAGCGGTCGGCTAAGTTGCCCTAGGGCGCCGCCCGGTCCGTGACTTCGAACTTGCCGTCTTTGATGCCGAGGATGAGCGCCGCCTTGGCGGCATTGCGCTGGGGATCGAAGGCGATCGTCCCCGTCACCCCGGGGTAGCCTTTGGTCACGGCCAGCGCGTCGCGGATGGCGCCCGGTTCAGGCTTGCCGGCACGGCGGATGGCGTCGACCAGGATGTTGGCGGCGTCGTAACCCAACGCCGCAAAGGTGTCGGGCGTGCCGCCGAATTTTTGCGCGTACGCCTTCACGAAAGTTTGCACGCCCTCAGACGGGTCGTCCGGGGAGAAGTGGTTGGTAAAAAAACTGTTGTCGGCCGCTTTGCCGGCCACCGTCAGCAGCGTCTGGTTTGCCCAGCCGTCACAACCGAGCACCGGCAGGTTCATACCCATTTGCCGGAGTTGTTTTAGGATCAAAGCCACTTCGGCATAGTACCCGGGCAGGTAAACGGCGTCAGGCCGAGCCGCGCGCAGCGAGGTAAGTTGCGCGCGAAAATCGGTGTCGCCGGAGCCGTAGCTTTGTTCACGGTTCACGGTCCCGCCCAACCGGATCCATTCCTCCTTGAAGAAGCGCGCCAAGTCGACGCTGTAGTCCTGCTTCACGTCGGTCAATACGGCCACCTTCTGCAAGTGAAGGCGATCGCGCGCGTATCGCGCGATCACCCGACCTTGGAATTCGTCAAGGAAACAGACCCGGAAAAGTTGGTCCCCGATCTCGGTGATGCGCGGGTTGGTACCGCTCGGCGTGATCATGGGTACCTTGGCCGCTTGCGCGACCGGGCCCGCTTCCAAGGTCGCCGAGGAGGTGGCATCGCCTAGGAGGGCGATGACGTGATCTTGCGCGATCAGTTTGCGCACCGCGGTCGCGCTTTGGCCGGGTTTGGAACCATCGTCTTCGGCGATCAACTCCAGCGGTTGCCCGAGCGCGCCGCCCTTGGCGTTGGCTTCCGCCAAGGCCAGCGTGATGCCGTTGTGGCACGAAAGGCCAAACTGGGCAACGCCGCCGGTGAGCGGGTTCACTTCGCCGAGCCGGATCTGGGAGCTGGCCGAACCGGCTGATGCGACCAACCACAACGGCCAGAAGAGCGCGAGCAGGTGCAGAAGTCGTCTCACGGCGATCACGGTAATCGCCGTTGTGAGAAGTGCCAAGGTCGAGGGCGGCCTTCGCGTTGCCAACCGGTGGGGCGAAAACCCGGCCCGCCCATGGGTGCGACCACCCGCCAGCGACGTCCCGGGGCGGTTTGAGCCGGGGCAGCCTGACGGGATAGGCCGGAACCAGCCTGGGGCGGCTTTGGCGATGAAAGTGCCGTGGGGCATGGGTCACGCCCGACTCAAACCGCTCGGCAGACATCGTCCGACGATGGCCACCCCGCTTGGCCGACCGGGTTTTCGCCCCACCGGGTCATCCGGAGTGGCCGCCCGCCGGCAACTGCGAACCAGCACCCGCGCCCAGCGTCGTTATTCCGCCTTCGGCTCGATCGTCTCCGCGTAGTGCACGCCGCCATCTTTGACCGTCAGGATCACGGCCGATTTGGTGGCGTTGCGTTCGGGGTTGATCGTGATCTTGCCGGAGACGCCCGGAAACTCCTTCGTGCCCGCAATCGCGTCCCGCAGCTTTTCCGGGTCCGTCCCGCCGGCACGCTTGATCGCATCGGCCAACAACCCCACGGCATCGTAGCCGAGTGCGGCAAAGGCGTCCGGGGCGGCGTTGTATTTGGCCTTGTATTTGTCGACGAACGCCTTCACCGCGGGAGACTTGTCCTCGTTAGAGTAGTGGTTGGAGAAGAAGGCGCCTTCGATCGCTTTACCGCCCACTGGAATCAGCGAAGAGCCGTCCCAACCGTCGCCGCCCACGAACGTCGCTTTGATCCCGAACTGCCGCGCCTGCTTGGCGATCAACGACGCTTCCGGGTAGTAGCCGGTGATGATGATCGCATCCGGGTTGGCCGATTTCAGGTCCGTGAGTTGCGCGCGAAAATCTTTGTCGCCGGAACTGTAGCTCTGTTCGCGGACGACTTGCGCCCCATTTTTCTGGAGGTAAGCCTTCGCGATTTGGGTGAGTCCGACGCTGTAATCCTGTTTGACGTCCGTCAGGAAGGCCACCTTGGTTTTCTGGAGTTTTTCCAAGACGAAACGCGCGATCACCACGGCCTGGAAATCATCGGTGAAGCAGACCCGGAAAACGTAGTCCCCGGTTTGGGTGACGCGCGGGTTGGTGGCCGCGGTGGCGATCAACGGAATTTTGGACTGTTGCGCGATAGGTGCCGCTTCGAGCGTTTTGGAGGAGGCGACTTCTCCGATCAGCGCCACCGCGTGATCCTGAGAGATGAGCTTGCGCGTGATGGTGGTGGTTTCGCCCTGCTTAGTCTGGTTGTCTTCGACGATCACCTCGAGCTTCTTGCCCAAAACCCCGCCGGCGTCGTTGATCTCGGCGACGGCCAACTGCACCCCGTTGTTCTGCGAAATGCCGAAACTGGCATTGTCCCCGGTCAGGGAGCCAAATTCGCCCACCTTAATCGTGTCTTGCGCGGGTGCCGTGGCGGCCAACGCCGCCCCCATGAAAATGACGGAGAAAAACCTTCGCATCATAAAAGCGCGGTATAGTGCTTCACCTCGGCCCGCAACCGTAAAAGACGGCGGTGAGGCGGGACGGCCTGCATTAAGGTTGAAAACCCGGCCCGGGTGGAACACCGACGCGC
Source organism: uncultured Chthoniobacterales bacterium (assembly GCA_964252355.1). GTDB lineage: Bacteria > Verrucomicrobiota > Verrucomicrobiia > Chthoniobacterales > JAFAMB01 > CAXUNV01. The sequence continues at coordinate 3,567 of CAXUNV010000182.1, forward strand.
GGATGCGTCCTGGCCGGCCGAACTGTCACCACGCCTCTGCCCGGGCCCGTCAGGCGTTCACCGCGTCCCGCACCGGCAGCACCGGGTAGTCGGTGTACCCGGCAGCGCCCGGTGCGTAGAAAGTTTCCGGGTGCGGTTCGTTCAAGGGCGCGCCGGACCGGAAACGTCCGGGTAGATCGGGGTTGGCGATGAAGAGCTTGCCAAAGGCGACGGCGGCGGCTTTGCCTTCGCGGAGCGCCGCTTCCGCCCCGTCGCGGGTGAAACTTTCGTTGGCGATGTAGACGCCGCCAAACTCCTTCTTGAGATAAGCGGCGAACTCCCGGCCGTTGAACGCGTCGCGCGCGCAGAGGAAAGCCAGCCCGCGCCGGCCCAGTTCACGCGCCACGTGGCCGAAGGTCGCCCGGGGATCGTCGTCGCCCATGTCGTGCGCGTTGCCCTGCGGCGCCAAGTGCATGCCCACGCGGTCGGCGCCCCAGACTGAGATGACCGCGTCGGTGACCTCCAGCATCAGCCGCGCGCGATTTTCGATCGGACCACCGTACGCATCGGTTCGCCGGTTGCTCTTCGACTGCAGGAACTGGTCGAGCAGGTAACCGTTGGCGCCATGGATCTCGACGCCGTCAAACCCGGCGGCTCGGGCGTTCTCCGCGCCGCGCCGGTACGCGGCCACGACGCCGGAAAGTTCCTCCGTGCGGAGGGCGCGCGGCGTGACGAACGCTTGGTGAGGTCGGATCAGGCTGACGTGCCCAGCGGGGGCGAGCGCGCTGGGCGCCACGGGCGTCTCGCCGTTCAGGTAAACGGGATCAGAAACCCGGCCGACGTGCCAAAGCTGCAGGAGGATGCGCCCGCCGGCATCATGCACCGCGTCTGTCGCCTGACGCCATCCCGTCACCTGCGCGTCGGACCAAATGCCGGGCGTGTCCGGGTAACCAACCCCCATGGGGTCAACGCTGGTCGCCTCGCTCAAGATCAGTCCCGCCGAGGCGCGCTGACGGTAGTACTGCGCCATCAAGGCGTTGGGCACCCGCCCGGCGCTGGCGCGACAGCGGGTGAGTGGCGCCATGACGATGCGGTTGGGGAGGTGGAAAGCGCCCGCTGACAGCGGAGTGAAAAGGTCGGGAAGCATGGGGTGAAAGCCTGTTTAGTTTGATGACCATCGAACTATGGGAACCTTCGGCGCGCGGCGGCGTTCGTCAACCCGGCGTCGACGCCGGCCCCGCCGGTGTGGTAATCTGCCAGTCCCCCCATGAAACAGTACCGGCATCCCCGACTTCGCGACGTGGCGTTCACGGCCGTGCTGGACGCCCTGGCCGACCCTTGGCGTTTGCGCATTGTCCAGCAGTTGCTTGGCGCCGACGACGGCGCGTTCACCTGTAGCGACTTTCCCATGACCGTAGGCAAGGCGACGCGGTCCCATCACTTCCAGGTGTTGCGGGAGGCCGGGTTGGTCCGCATGCAGGCCACCGGCAACCGTTGCCTGACGGCGTTGCGTCGCCAGGAGATCGAAGCGCGGTTTCCCGGTCTGCTCGGGGTGCTGAGCCAAAGCGCGCGCGCGGCCAGACCACGCAAGGCGCCGGCTCGGCCCGCAGCCACCGGGAGCGCCAAACCCGCCGAGCACCGCAACGGCAGATCCACGGCCGCCGCGGCGCGTCAAGCGGCGGCCGTGGAGGTCTCCCCTCCCCGGGCGAACGGGCGGAGTCGGAACGCCAAGGCCAGGAGCGCCGCCCCAAAGAGGAGGGCGTAAACGCCGATCCAGAGGGCGACGGCGAGCGCGCCCGTGCCGGGCGAAACCAGCACCAGCACGCCGAAAAGGACCGAAAGGATCCCCATGGCGATGAGCAGGAATTCGTTTTGGAGCTGTTTCCGGAGGCGAATGCCGGCGGCGATCTCGAGCACGCCGGTCAGGATGGCCCAAAAGGCGATGAAATAGAGCAGAAGCAACGCCGTGATCCCAGGCCAGGTGAACGTGAGCACACCAGCCGCGATGCCGACCACTCCCTCCAACACCAGCGGCCAATGCCGCCCCGGCGCCCGCATGGCGGCCACCAAGCTGAACGCGCCCTCCACGATCGCGTACACCCCGAAGAGCAAGACCAGGTAAAGGAGCGTCAGGCCGGGGGTCATAATGGTGAGTGCGCCGAAGAGGAGGGCCAACGCGCCGCGCAAGGCAAGGGCCCACCAGTGACGCGCCAACGGTAAAACGAGGGGAGTTGCCATGGTCGTTCGGTTTTGGTGAGGGTCGTGCGGGCGTGCGGCGTTCTAGGCGGTGAGCGGGTATGGTCGACGGTCGCGCCCCCCGCAGGCACGTCATGAGGAACCAGGTGTTCTGAACAACGCGAAAAGGACTTCAGAAAACACCCGCAGACAGACCCGTTCGCGCGGCGGGCCGGGATGGTTTGCCGGTGACGGGCTTTTTCGGCAGAAACGGAGCCGGCCAAGGTCGCCGTCCCTTCCCCCCTGCCCTGCCCCGACGGGACTTCGCCGTTGAAAAATCCGTCAGGGCGCGCAGCATGGGGCGATGGCCAGAAACCTCGCGTTGCTATTTTCGGGTCAAGGCGCCCAGCAAGTGGGCATGGGCAGAGACCTTGCGCAACGGTACGGCGGTGCCGCCAACGTCTGGGCGGCGGCTGACACGGTCCTGGGCCGCCCGTTGAGCCACGTCGCCTTCTCCGGATCGCTGGAAGAGTTGACGCGGACCGCAAATTGCCAACCGGCGCTTTACGCGCACGGTCTGGCCGTCTTGCAGGTGTTGCGGGAAGAGCTCGGACCGTTGCCGTTGGCGGCCTGCGCCGGACTTTCTTTGGGGGAGTTCACGGCCCACGCCGCCGCGGGTACTTACCCGTTTGACACCGGCTTGCGTTTGGTCGCGCTGCGCAGCCAAGCCATGGAACGGGCCTGCGCGGAGGCTGAAGGCGCGATGGCGGCGCTCGTCGGCGGCGAAGAGGCGGACGTGCGCGCCCTGGCCGCGGAGGCCGGGGTCGATGTCGCCAACCTGAATGCGCCCGGCCAAATCGTCCTTTCCGGGGAAGTCCGCCGGATCGAGCAGGCTCTGGCACGCGCCAAAGATTTCGGCGTCCGGCGTGCGGTCCGGTTGACGGTGGCCGGGGCGTTCCATTCGCGCTTGATGGCGAGTGCCGAAACCGTGCTTCGGGAAGCGTTGGCCGACACCGAGCTGCGGGCGCCGGAGGTTTTGGTGGTGGCCAACGTCACGGCGCAGCCGACCTACACGGAGGAAAGCATCCGTGAGACCTTGGCCCGCCAAGTCACCGGTTCCGTTCGTTGGACCGAAAGCGTCCAGTTCCTTTTGGATGGCGCCGGTTGCGACCTCCTTTTGGAGTTGGGACCCGGGGAGGTGTTGGCGGGTCTGGTCAGCCGTATCCGTAAAGGCGTGGAAGTGATTTCAATCGGGGACGTCGCGAGCCTGGAAGCGGCGCTGCCAAGGCTGCGGGAGGCGGTGGCGGTTTGAGAGGCGTGCCAGGGGGGACGTTTGCGGTTTGACGCTGGGAGGGCAGCGGGCCTCACGGAAGACCCGGTGGGGTAAGGCGAATTGCAGGAGCCGCTGGCGCCGTTTTGTACGCCAGCAACCGGCGGCGGCGCGGGAACGCCTACTCCGTGCCGCCGCGCGCGAGCCGGTCACCCAACCGGTAATACATCGCCGAAAGCACGACCAGGGTGCCGCCCAACAGCACGCACGACAAGATCCGGTACGGCGTCGAGATCTGCGCGGTGTCGAGCAGGAGGACTTTGGCGGCCGTGAGGAAAAGCAGCGCGATGGCCAGCAAGCGGTAACGCTTGCGCTGGGCGTAAAAGCCGTACCCGAGCAAGCCCGCACCGAAGCCCGCCCACAACAGCGAAGACGACAGCGCGGCGGCGCGGGGAAAGCATTGGGCGGTGACGCGGGCGCCTTCCAGGTTCACGACGGTGAAAAGCAAAACGACCGTCAACCCCTCAAACCACGGGTACGCCCAACGTTCGAGACCCGGCGCCGGTCGTTGCCGGTCCCAAACGGCCACGAGCAGGAGGCAAACAAGGCTGACCCCGTCAACCGCCCAGCGTTGCGCCAAGCCCGCCGTGAACGGCGTCGGCCCGCGCGCTTCGCCCCACCACGCCTCGGCGTCGACAAACGCCAACCTGGCGCAGACCAACGCCCCGAGGACGATGGCGCCGACGCAGAGCACCCGGTCGCGTCCGCGAGCGGCGACGGCGTACAAGGCGACGGTCTGCGCCGCCCAGAAAGTCGTGATCCAACCGCCGGGCAACGCCACGGCCCAAGTAGTCAGGAGGTAGATGCAGCCCTCGGCGATCAGCCACGTGGCCGCGACGCTCGGGCGGCCAGCGCGCCAGAACCGGAGCAACAACCCCAACGTCAGGGCGGCGTACGTCGCCGCCACACACGAGACCGGGAGGCGTTGGCCATCCAACAGGTAGTCGCTGTTCCAGACGCACAGCAGCCCATTGACCATGCTCACCCAAAAACCTTGGGCGCGCTCCTCGTCCGCGCGGACGAGCGCCCGGGCGAACGGCGCGACGCTGTAGAGGAAGAAGAGGAACAGCGTGAACGTGAAGGTCTCCGCGAAGCGTTCCCGGCCGTCGTGGTTCAGGCCCCAAACGAGGAGCGCCAACCAGGAGAGGGTCGCGCCGAAAGCGTAGAGGAAGCGCCAGCGACGCGCGTAGGCCAACAGTTGGCTGGCGGCATTCAGCACGGCCACGTAAAGGAAAAACAGCCAATGCCCGAAACGTTCCGCCACCAGCAGCATCGGCGCGAGGTAACCCCCAAGGAACGTCAAGCTGGCGAGCGCCAACGAGTCCCAGGAGGCAGCGATGGCAGCGCCCAACGCGGCCACGATGAGGGCCACGACCAAGGTCAAGTAATCGGGCAAGAGCTCGTAGACCTGCGACCCGGCGTAAGCCGACAGGTAGAGCAGCCCCAGGCCAAGCGCGGCGACGCCGCCGTCCAACCCCCGCCAGTTAGCCCGTCGTAAGAGGTAACCGCCGCCCAGGGCTAGGCAGCCGGCGACGAACCCAAGGGTCACCTGCACCGCCGGGCCGATCCAACGCTCCTCGAAAGCGTATTTGAGGAAGAAGCCCGCGCCGAACAGGATGGCAATCACCCCCAAAACGAGGAACCAGCGTTGGCCGACGGCGATTTCGCTGAACCCGCGACCGGGCGTGGGCCCTTCGTGCGCAGTCCCTTGGGTGGGCA